>NZ_JBSGYQ010000010.1:39303-77760 GCF_053610585.1 Streptomyces sp. NPDC054887
CCCGGGCCCGGCGCTGCTCGGCGCCCGGGGCCCCCCGCCCCCCCGGGGGGGGCCGCCCCGGGCCGGCCCCACGGCCACGGGAAGGGGGCGCCCGCCGACGGGACGGACAGCAGCGCGACGGGTGGGAGTCGACCGATGGGCAACAGCATGAGCGGCAGGCACGGCGGCCGCCGGGCGTGGGCACGCACCGCCTCGGTGGGGGCCGTGGTCCTGGTGGCGGGGCTCGTGCCCGGTACCGGCACGGGCGTCGCCGTGGACGAGGGCGCGCGGCCCGTCGAGGCCGACTTCGGCTACCGGTGCGGACTGCCGGGCGGTCGGCACCCGGCCGGGGTACGGGTCTCGGCCACGCTGCCGCGGCAGGTCGCGGCCGGGCGGCCGGTACGTCCCGCAGAGGTGAGCGTGGCCGTGAGCCTGCCGGCGGAGGCGGTGGCCGAACTCGCCGCCCTCGGCACGGCGTCCGCGGGCGGGGCCGTGCGCCTCACCGGGCGGGTGGCGCAGGGTGACGACACCGCCGAACTGCCCTGGAGTCGGCTGGTCGCCCCGGACGGCGCTCTCCCGGCCGCCGGGCCGTACACCGTGAAGGGCGCGGGACCCGTCCCCACGGTGACCGCTGCCTCGGGCGGCGACCTCACCTTCTCCACCGGGCCGGTTACCCTGGACCTGCTCCTGCGCAAGGCCGACGACACCCCCGCGAGCCCGCCCGCCCTCTCGGTCGCCTGCACACCCGAGCCCGGCCAGGACCTGGTCATCGGCCGCGTCGCGGTCCTGCCCGTGCCCGGCGCCGGCACCCGGCCGCCCGTCGTCGACGAACCCTTCCCGGGACCGGACGGCCCGGACGGCCCGGACGGCCCGGACGGCCCGGACGGCCCGGACGGTCAGGACGGTCCGGCGGGGACGCCGCCCAGCCCCAGGACCGGCAAGGGGCGGGAGCGTCCTGCGGGGTCCGCCGACGACTGCGTGGAGCCCCCACCCGTGTTCCAGGACCCCGTTCCGAGCCACGGCTATCTGGCCGGCTACGCCAATGTCCTGAAACTGGGCTTCGCCCTTTTCATCAAGGACCCCGGCCTGATGAAAGTGAACATGGCCAAGGCCACCCAGACCTATCAATGCCCCCGCGACGACGGACTCGTCTTCACCATGTACAGCGACGCCACATTCGACTACAAGGGAAAACCTCAATTGCTGCCCGCCCCCTCCACGTTCCTCACCTTCGGTTTCATGCCCACCACCGCCGTCGCGGAATTGACCCTGGACGGCCCGATGGACATCGCCACCGGGAGCTACTCCTCACCCGACGGGCAGTTCTCTGAGGTGACCAAGGGAACCGCGAAACTTTGGATCCGGCTGCGTGACGTCAAGGTGAACGGCACCCCGCTGGACGTCGGCCCCGCCTGCCGTACCGCCCGGCCGGTGGACCTGTCCCTCACGGGACGCGGCTCGTACGACGCCGAGGGCAAGCCGCACGGCTACACCGTGGTCACCGGCGGCCCCCTCACCGGCGCGGCCACCATCCCGGAGTTCAGCGGCTGCGGCATCACGGAGGACCTGGACCCGCTGTTCACGGCGTCCCTGTCCGGCAGCGGCAACTACACGAAGATGACCCAGGGCGTGCTGTGCTCCCCGGGCCAGCCGGAGTACTGCCCCGACCCGCCCAGGCCGAAGCCCGAGCGGTGAACCTGCCGACCGCAGGTACGCACGGAGCGACAAAAGGGCCGGGCCGGTTTGTCACGCGATGACAAACCATCCGGTCGCTCCGAAGACGTCCTGCACGGCGCTTGTCCAATACCTCCGAGTGACCGTAACGTGCGGCCCCCTGCGCACTTTTGTCACTTCCTCAGCAAGAGCGGGACCTGGGAGTTGTGGTGGGAACAGAAGTGGTCGTCGAAGGACTGACGAAGTCCTTCGGCAAACAGAAAGTCTGGCAGGACGTCACCCTCACCCTGCCCGCCGGCGAGATCAGCGTGATGCTCGGGCCTTCGGGCACCGGGAAGACCGTGTTCCTGAAATCCATCATCGGTCTGCTGAAACCGGAACAGGGACGCGTCCTCATCAACGGTGTCGACATGGTGAGCAGCCCCGAGCGGGACATCTACGAGACACGGAAGCTGTTCGGGCTGATGTTCCAGGACGGGGCGCTCTTCGGCTCGATGTCGCTGTTCGACAACATCGCCTTTCCCCTGCGTGAGCACACGCGCAAGAAGGAGTCGGAGATCCGCCGCATCGTCATGGAGCGGATGGACATGGTCGGGCTCCTGGGCGCGGAGGGCAAACTGCCCGGAGAGATATCCGGCGGAATGCGCAAGCGCGCCGGACTGGCGCGTGCGCTCGTACTGGACCCGAAGATCATTCTCTGTGACGAGCCCGATTCCGGGCTGGATCCGGTCCGCACCGCCTACCTTTCCCAATTGCTGATCGACCTCAACGCCCAGATCGATGCGACGATGCTGATCGTCACGCACAACCTCGACATCGCGGCCATGGTTCCGGACAACATGGGCATGCTGTTCCGGCGCAATCTCGTCACCTTCGGTCCGCGCGAGGTCCTGCTCACCAGCGACGAGCCGGTCGTGGCGCAATTCCTCAGCGGGCGGCGCGAAGGCCCCATCGGGATGTCGGAGGAGAAGGACGCCGCGACGCTGGCTCGCGAGCGGAGCCCCGCGTCCTCGTACGCTCCCCGCGCCCTCGCCCCCCAGCTGGAACCCTCGCCCGGCATGCCGGAGCGGGCCGCCGTCCTGCGCCGTCGCGAACGGGTCCTCGCCATGCTGCCCCGCCTGCCGGAGGCCGCCAGGGCCGCGATCCTCCGCAGCTACGCCCCCGCCGGCCCGGTCGGCACGGTCGGCGGTGCCGCCTCATGATCCCGGCGCCCCGCCCGGGCACTCCCGAGCCCGTCCCGCAGCCCGAAATTCCCGCCACCACCCGGCCCGTCCCGCCCACCGGAACCACCCCGCCCGGCCCGGCCACCCCGCCCGCCGGGGCCCCCGCCGGCACGCCCGCCTCCACCAGTACGCCCGCCTCCACCGAGCCGGACGCGCCGTACCGACCGCCCACCCGGCTGCTCGCACCCCTGCGCGAGACTGGCCGGCTGTTCGCCCTCGCCGCCACCGTCGCACGCGACATGTTCCGGCGGCCCTTCCAGTTCCGGGAGTTCGTCGAGCAGTTCTGGTTCGTCGCGAGCGTCACGATCCTGCCCGCCGCCCTGGTGTCGATCCCGTTCGGCGCGGTCATCGCCCTCCAGGTCGGCTCGCTCACCCAGCAGCTCGGCGCCCAGTCCTTCACCGGCGGGGCCAGCGTCCTGGCCGTCATCCAGCAGGCGAGCCCGCTGATCGTGGCCCTGCTGATCTCCGGTGCCGGCGGCTCCGCGATCTGCGCCGACCTCGGGTCCCGCAAGATCCGCGAGGAGCTCGACGCCATGGAGGTCATGGGCGTCTCACCGGTCCAGCGGCTCGTCGTGCCGCGCGTCCTCGCCACCATGCTCGTCGCCGTCCTCCTCAACGGCATGGTCTCCGTCGTCGGCACCCTCGGCGGCTATTTCTTCAACGTGATCATGCAGGACGGCACCCCCGGTGCCTACCTGGCCAGCTTCTCCGCCCTTGCCCAGCTCCCCGACCTCTGGATCAGCGAGATCAAGGCGCTGATCTTCGGCTTCCTCGCCGGCATCGTCGCCGCCCACCGCGGGCTCAACCCGCGCGGCGGACCGAAGGGGGTCGGCGACGCCGTGAACCAGTCCGTCGTCATCACCTTCCTGCTCCTCTTCTTCGTCAACATGGTCCTCACCGCAATCTACCTCCAGGTCGTCCCCGCGAAGGGGGCCTGACGATGGCATCCCCCCTCGCCTGGCTCGACCGCTCCGGCGAACACCTCGTCTTCTACGTCAAGGCCGTAGCGTGGATCCCGCGCACCCTGCGCCGCTACTCCCGGGAGGTGCAACGCCTGCTCGCCGAGGTCGCGTTCGGCAGCGGCGGCCTCGGAGTCATCGGCGGCACCATCGGCGTGATGATCGCGATGACCCTGTTCACCGGCACCGTCGTCGGCCTCCAGGGCTACGCCGCGCTCAACCAGATCGGCACGTCCGCCTTCACCGGCTTCATCTCCGCCTACTTCAACACCCGCGAGATCGCGCCGCTCGTCGCCGGCCTCGCCCTCTCTGCCACCGTCGGCGCCGGATTCACCGCCCAGCTCGGCGCCATGCGCAGCAACGAGGAGGTCGACGCCCTCGAAACGATGGGCGTGCGTTCCCTGCCCTACCTCGTCACCACCCGCATCATCGCGGGCGTCGTCGCCATCATCCCGCTCTACGCGATCGGGCTGCTCTCCTCCTACGTGGCGTCCCGCACGGTCACCGTCCTGTTCAACGGCCAGTCGGCGGGCACGTACGACCACTACTTCACCCTCTTCCTCTCCCCGGACGACGTCCTGCTGTCCATCCTCAAGGTCCTGATCTTCAGCGTGCTGGTGATCCTCGCCCACTGCTACTACGGCTTCTGGGCCACCGGCGGCCCGGCCGGCGTCGGCGTCGCCGTCGGATGTTCCGTACGCAACGCCATCGTGCTGATCAGCGTGACCGACTTCTTCCTCTCGCTCGCGCTCTGGGGCGCGACGACGACCGTGAAGGTGGCCGGATGACCGCGAAAAGACTCCGCAGGCGCCTCGCCGGAGTCGTGTTCCTGCTCGTGCCCGTCCTCCTCGTACGGCTGGCCGTGGCGGTGTACGACAAGGAGTTCACCCGCGACGCCACGGTCACCGTCCTCACCACCAGCGCCGGCAACGAGATGCACCGCGGCGCGGACGTCAAACTGCGCGGCGTCGTCATCGGCGAGGTGCGCGACATCCGCGCCGACGGCACCGGCGCCCGCCTCACCCTCGCCGTCGAACCCCACCACCTCGACCGCGTCCCCACCGACGTCACCGCCCAGATGCTGCCCACCACCCTCTTCGGCGAACGGTTCGTCGCCCTCGTACCGCCCGCCGTCAACCCGTCCGCCCGCACCCTCGCGGCCGGTGCCACGATCCCGCAGGACCGGTCCGCCAACGCGATCGAACTGGAACAGGTCCTCGATCGGCTGCTTCCGCTGCTCACCGCCGTCAAGCCTGAGAAGCTGTCCGCCACCCTTACCGCCGTCGCCCAGGCCCTCGAAGGGCGCGGGGGGCAGCTCGGCCGCACCCTTGTCACCCTCGAAGCGCACCTGAAACGGCTCAACCCCCACCTGCCCGCCCTCAACCGCGACATCGCCCACTTCGTCGACGTCAGCCGGGTGTACGGCGGTGCCGCCCCTGACGTACTCGACGCCCTCACCGACTTCACCACCACCAGCGGCACCATCGCCGACCAACAGGCCCGGCTCGCCGGCCTGTACGGCACGACCACCACCTCTGCCCAGGACCTGACGGCGTTCCTCCGCGACAACAGTGGCAACATCATCCGGCTCTCCGCCGCCTCCCGCCCCACGCTGGAGGTCCTCGCCCGACACTCCTCCTCCTTCCCCTGCACCCTGCACACCCTCGCGGGCTTCGTCCCCGCCATGGACAAGGCCCTCGGCAAGGGCACCGACGAACCCGGCCTGCACGTCAACGTCCGGACCGTCCCCTCCCTCGGCCGCTACGTCCCCGGCAAGGACCGTCCCGTGTACGACGCGACCGGCGGCCCCCACTGCTACGCCGTCCCCTACACCGGCAGGCCCGCCCCCGCCGCCCACCACGCGGGCGACCGCGGCCTCGGCCTGCCGAACTCGCCGCAGGAGAACCAGCTCGTCAACGAACTGATCGCCCCCGGCCTGAAGGCCGGCCCCCAGTCCCTGCCCGACTGGAGCACCGTCCTGGCCGGGCCCGTCTTCCGCGGAGCGGAGGTGACCCTCGAATGAAGCGCCGCTCCCTCGCCGGACCGCTCGTCAAATCGCTCGTGTTCATCGTGGCGACCGTCCTCGCCACCACCGTCCTGGCGTTCTCCGTCGCCAACAAGGGCGTCGGCGACACCATCAACTACAGGGCGCGCTTCACCGACGCCACCGGCCTCGTCGAGGGCGACAGCGTCCGCATCGCCGGGGTGAAGGTCGGGCAGGTCGAGTCGATCAGGGTCGCCGACCGCCGGGTCGCCGAGGTCGCCTTCGCGGTGCGCAAGGGACGCACCCTGCCCGCCTCGGCCACCGCGTCGATCAAGTACCTCAACATGGTCGGCCAGCGCTACATCGACCTCGACCGGGGCACCGGCCCGGCCGGCCGCACGCTGAGCGCCGGGGCGGTCATCCCGCTGGAACGCACCGCCCCCGCGCTCGACCTCACCCAGCTCTTCAACGGCTTCCAGCCGCTCTTCCGGGGCCTGTCGCCGAACGAGGTCAACAGCCTGGCCGGATCGATCGTGCAGGTCCTCCAGGGGGACGGCGGCACCGTCGACTCCCTCCTCGCGCACGTCGGCTCGCTCACCACCACCGTCGCCAGCAAGGACAAGGTCATCGGAGAAGTGATCAAGAACCTCAACACCGTGCTCAAGACGGTGAACGACCGCGAGGCCGGCTTCAACGACCTCGTCGTCACCCTCCAGCGGCTCGTCAGCGGCTTCGCGGAGGACCGCGCGCCACTCGGCGAGGCCGTCACCGCCATGGGCTCGCTGACCACCGTCACGGCCGGTCTGCTCCAGGACGGGCGCGCGCCGCTGAAGAACGACATCCGCCAACTCGGCCGCCTGTCCGGCCAGCTGGCGGGAAGCACCGCGCAGATCGAGAACTTCCTGCGCACCACCCCCGCCAAGATGGAGGCCGTCGGCCGTCTCGCCTCGTACGGGTCGTGGCTCAACCTCTACCTCTGCGAGGCCACGGTCACCGGCGTCACCACCGACGACGGCTCCCGGCCGCCCACCGGCATCCCGATCACCGAACCGAGGTGCCGCGCATGAGACTCCTGCGCATCCGGCTCCCGCGCCCCGGACGACCCGTCCCCGTACGAGAACGCGACCCCGTCACCGTCGGTGTCGCCGGCCTGCTCCTCCTCGCGCTCGTCGCCCTCGGCGCCTACCGGGCGGACGCCCTGACCGGCGGCGCCACGACCTACACCGCCGACTTCACCGAAGCCGCAGGACTCGACGAGGGCGACGAAGTACGCGTCGCCGGCGTCAAGGTCGGCGAGGTCACCGGCATCGGCCTCGACGGCGCCAAGATCAAGGTCGGCTTCGAGGTCGACGAGGGCACCTGGATCGGCGACTCCAGCACCGCCGCCATCGCCATCAAGACCCTCCTCGGCGAGAAGTACCTCGCCGTCGACCCGCTCGGCACCCGCGCCCAGAACCCCGCCGAACGCATCCCCGCCACCCGCACCACCTCCCCCTACGACGTCACCCAGGCCCTCACCGGCCTCGGCGACACCATCGACGCCATCGACACCCAGGCCCTCGCCAAGAGCTTCCAGGCCATCTCCGCCACCTTCGCCGACTCCCCGCCCGACGTGCGCAGCGCCGCCACCGGCCTGTCCGCGCTCTCCCGGTCGGTCTCGTCGCGCGACGCGCAGCTCGCCGAACTCCTCAAGGGCAGCAAGCGGCTCACCAAGACCCTGGAAGGGAAGATGAGCAGCTTCGAGACGCTCCTGGAGGACGGCGGCCTGCTCCTGGGCGAACTCCAGGCGCGCCGCGACGCCATCCACCAGCTCCTCACCGGCGCCAAGAACCTCGGCACCCAGCTCACCGGGCTCGTCCAGGACAACAACCGGCAGCTCGGCCCCACCCTGGCCGCGCTCAGCCGCGTCACCGGCGTCCTCGTGAAGAACCGCGACAGCCTCGACCGGACCCTCGCCCTGGCAGGCCCCTACTACCGGCTCATCGGCAACACCCTCGGCAACGGCCGCTGGTTCGACACCTACGTCTGCGGTCTCGTCCCCAAGAACTACCTGGCCCCCGGCACGCCCCCGGCCACCGGGTGCATGCCGCCCACACCGGCAGGAGGCGGTGCCCGGTGAACCTCCGACGCGCCATCGGCATCACCGTCGGACTCGCCCTCGTGGCCGTCGCCGCCACCTCCGGCGTCATGGCCCTCGACGAGTCCCGAACCACCCGCGTCACCGCCCGCTTCGACCGCGCCACCGGTGTGTACGAGGGATCCGACCTGCGGATCCTCGGGGTGAAGGTCGGCACCGTCGGCTCCGTACGCCCCCGGGGCAGGGAGGTCGAGGTGACCCTCCTGATCGACGAGGACGTCCGCGTCCCCGCCGGAGCCCACGCCGTCGTCGTCGCGCCCAGCGTCGTCGCCGACCGCTACATCCAGCTCGCCCCCGCCTACACCGGCGGCCCCGAGATCCGGGAGGGCGCCGTCCTGCCCGCCGCCCGCAACGCCACACCCCTGGAGGTCGACCAGCTGTACGCGTCCATCACCGAACTCAGCGAGGCACTCGGCCCGAAGGGCGCCAACGTCGACGGAGCCCTGGCCGGGCTCGTCGACACCGGCGCCGCCAACCTCCAGGGCAACGGCAAGGCCATCGGCGACTCCATCGAGCAGTTCGGCCAGGCCGCCAAGACCCTCGACCGCGGCAGCGGCGACCTCTTCGCCACACTCACCTCCCTCCAGGCCTTCACCACCATGCTGAAGAACAACGACGGCGACGTCCGCAACGCCGAACAGCGGCTCGCCACCGTCACCGGCTTCCTCGCCGAGGACAAGGAGAACCTGGGCGCCGCACTCAAGGAACTGGGCACCGCACTCGCCCAGGTGAAGACCTTCATCGAGGCCAACCGCGACAGCCTGAAGAAGAACGTCGACCAGCTCGTCCCCCTCACCCGCACGCTCGTCGACCAGCGCGCCTCACTCGCCGAACTCCTCGACACCGCGCCCCTCGCCGCCGGCAACGCCCTCAAAGCCTATGACCCGGTCCACCGCACCCTCAACGGCCGCGCCGACATCAACGAACTCAGCCTCGGCACCGGCACGCAGCGCACCGCGAACGGCCTCGTCCCCGTCGGCCCCGACTGGCGCGAAGCCCTGCCCGCCCTTCCGCTGCCCGCCGTCGGCACCGTGTACGGGACACCCGGGAACGGAGGCGCGCGGTGAACCGGCCCTCCCGTACCACCACCACCGGCATCGCCGCCGCCCTCGCCCTGGTTGTCGGCTTCTCGGCGACCGTGGTGAGCTGCGACGTCCCCGCGGGCGGCTGGGAACTGTCCGGCATCGAACAGTTGCCGCTCCCCGGGGGCGCCGACCTCGGCGACCACCCGTACGAGATCGCCGCCGAGTTCGCCGACGTCCTCAGCCTCGCCCCGCAGTCCGCGGTCAAGGTCAACGACGTCGCCGTCGGCCGCGTCACCCGCATCGACCTCGACCGGGCCGACTGGTCCGCCACCGTCACCATGCGGGTCAACGGCGACGTGACGCTCCCCGCCAACGCCTACGCCCACCTCGAACAGTCCAGCCTCCTCGGCGAGAAGTACATCCAGCTCGCCGCGCCGCCCAAGGGCCACGGCACCCTCGCAGACGGCGCCCGCATCCCCCTCGGCCGCACCAACCGCAACCCCGAGGTCGAAGAGGTCTTCGGCGCCCTGTCGATGCTCCTCAACGGCGGCGGCATCCAGCAGCTCCGCACCATCACCACCGAGCTGGGCACCACCCTGCGCGGCAACGAACCCGAGGTGCGGTCCCTGCTCAAGAGGCTCAACACCCTCGTCATCAGCCTCGACAGCAACAAGAGCAACATCACCGCCGCCCTCGACGGCGTCAACCGCCTCTCCGCCACCCTCGCCACCCGCGAACAGGACGTGGCCAAGGTCCTCACCGGCCTCAGCCCCGGCCTGAAGGTCCTGGAGAAGCAGCGCGCCTCGCTCCTCACCATGCTCGCCGCCCTCGACACCCTCTCCGGCGTCGCCGTCGGCACCGTCAACCGGAGCAAGGCCGACCTGATCGCCGGCCTCAAGGCCCTCGGCCCCACGCTCCAAGCGCTCGCCGACTCCGGAAAGGCCCTGCCCGACTCGCTCCAGGTGTTGCTCACCTACCCGTTCACCGACGAGGTGCTCCGCGGCGTCAAGGGCGACTACCTCAACGTCTACCTGGACGTCACCGCCGCGCCCGGCACGCAGATCGTCCCCGCGCTGAGCCCGCCGGACGACAACCCGCAGGCCGCCACCGGACTGCCGCTGCCCCTGCCGTCCACCGGGAGGAACTGATGCTGACCCGCGCCGCCCGGCTGAAGAATCTGGCCTTCCTCCTCATCGGCGTCCTCGTCCTCGGCTTCATCGGCGTGCGGTACGCCGGCCTCGGCCACCTCGTCGGCCTCCGCGACCACTACACCGTGCGCGTCCGGCTCGACACCACCGGCGGGCTGTTCACCCACTCCGACGTCACCTACCGCGGGGTCTCCGTGGGCCGGGTCGGACCCATCCGGCTCACCGACGACGGGGTCGAGGCCGAACTGCGCATCGACGACTCGACCCCCGACATCCCCGCCGACCTCGAAGCCGTCGTCGCCAACCTGTCCGCCGTTGGCGAGCAGTACATCGACCTCCGCCCCGTCTCCGACAGCGGCCCCTATCTTCGCGACGGATCGGTCGTCGCCCGCGCCGACACCCGCACACCCGCGCCCGTCACCACCGTGCTCACCGGGGTGAGTTCACTGGCCTCCTCCGTCGACCCGGAGTCGCTGCGCACGGTCGTCGACGAACTCGGCACCGCGCTGAACGGGCGCGGCGACGACCTCCAGGCGCTCATGGACAGCGGCAACGACTTCGTCCTGGCCGCCGACAAGGCCCTGCCCGCCACCACCCGCCTGATCACCGACGGCGAGACGGTGCTGCGCACCCAGGCCGAGGAGGGCGAGGCGCTCACCTCGTTCGCCACCGGCGCCAAGGACCTCGCCGCACAGCTCAAGAGGTCCGACAGCGACCTGCGCTCCCTGATCGCCGCCGCCCCGGACGCCGCCGGCCAGGTCAGCGGTCTGCTGCGGGACCTCGACCCCGCGTTCGGCGTCGTGCTGGCCAACCTGCTCACCACCTCGGAGGTGGCGGTGACCCGGCAGCACGGCATCCAGGAGTTCCTGGTGACGATGCCCGCGGTCGTCGCCGCCGGGTCGACCGCGGTGACCACCCAGGGCGTCAGCCTCGGCATGTCGGTCACCTTCTTCTCACCGCTGCCCTGCACGGCCGGGTACGGCGGCACGACGTACCGCAACGGCCTAGACCTGTCCGCCCCGCCCGCCCTCAACACCAGGGCCCGCTGCACCGCCCCGGCCTCCAGCGGCGTCAACGTCCGCGGCTCCGCCCACGCGCCCGGGGGCGGCCCGCTCCCGCCCCCGGCCACGGCACCCGGCGCGCCCCGGACCGCCACCGGCATGGGCGACCTGCTCGGGTTGGGTGACGGCCGGTGAGGCGCCGGGCGGGACGGTGGGCCGCCGTCGCCCTGGCGGCGCTGCTGTGCGGCCTGGCCGCCTGGTCGTACACCAGGGCGGCGGGGGACGCGACCCGGGCGTACGCCGAGGCACGGGACGCCGCCCTCGCCGCGGGGCGCGAGCACGTCGCCCGGCTCAGCAGCTGGGACGCCTCGCGGCCGGACGCGGTACGGGACGAGTGGCTCGGCGCGACCGCCGGAGACCTCCACGCGGACCTGGCGAGGACCGGCCCACACAAGGACGCGGCGACCGAGACCGCCCGCGCCACCGTCACCGACGCTGCACTCACGGCGCTGGACGACCGGGCCGGCACGGCCGGACTCATCGCGACCGTACGGGTGGAGACCACTCCCGCCGGCGGCCAGCCCGGCGGCACGGACCGCAAGCGCCTCGAAGCCGCCCTCACCCGCACCGGCGACGGCTGGAAGGTCACCGCCCTCACCGCGGTGCCGGTGGCCGGATCATGAAGGGAGCACACCGGGTGAGCACCCTCGTCTCCGCGCCGCGCTCGTCACCCGAGAACGACCTCCGGCCCCCGCCCGCCGCGCGGCCCCGGTCATCCCGGCCCTGGGCCGCCGCCGCGCTAGCGCTGGCGCTGCTCGCCTGCGCGGCCGGACTCCTCGTGCGCACCCAGCAGTTGACCGGCGCGCCCGCCCTGCACAACCGGGCGCTGTCCGACGCCGAGGCGACCTCCCGGGTGGTGGCGGAGGTCGGCGGAGCGCTCACCCGGGTGTTCTCGTACGGCCCCGGGGACACCGCCACGACCCGCCAGGCGGCCCGCCGGCTCCTCACGGGTAAGGCGGCCAGGCAGTACGAGGCCCTGTTCGGCCAGGTCGAGCAGCGGGCGGCGCGGCAGAGGCTCACCCTCACCACCCATGTCGTGCGCGCCGGTGTGATCCGGCTCGGCGACCACGACGCACACCTCCTGGTCTTCCTCGACCAGGTCGCACAGCGCGCCGGCAAACCGGCCACGACGGTCGCCGCTCAGCTCTCGGTGGTCGCGGAACTCCGCGACGGCCGCTGGCGGATCGCCGACATCCGATCGCGATAGGAGGCACCCGCACCGATGGCCCGCACCATGAGAGGCAACCCGCTGCTGACGGCGGCCGCCGCACTGGCCCTGCTCGCCGCCGGCGGCGCCGGCTGGGGCGGCTGGTCCTGGTACGCGGCGGCGCACGACGACTCCGCCCGGTTCGCCACGACCCGGGACGAGGTGCTCGCCGCCGGCGAACAGGCCGTGCAGAACATGAACACGCTCGACCACCGCGACCTGCGTCGCGGACTGGACACCTGGCAGGACTCCGCCACCGGTGACCTGCGGGCCCAGCTCACCGCGGGCCGCCCCCAGTTCGAGCGCCAGATCCAGCAGGCGAAGACGGTGACCCACGCCAAGGTACTGGCCGGCGCGGTGACCGAGCTCGACACCAGGGCCGGTCGGGCGAGCGTCATAGTCGCCCTCCGGATCACGGTGACCCCGCCCAAGGGAAAGCTCGCCGCGAAGGAGAGCCGGATGCTCGGCCAACTCACGCGCACCCCGGAGGGCTGGAAACTCAGCGCCCTCGGCCAGGCACCGGTCGCCGGCACCGCGACCGCCACCGAATGAACCAGCCGTACGGAAGGACCCGGAGAGGACCCGGCCCCCATGTCGACGACCCGTCACCTCATCAACCGGCAACGCCGCCTGGCGATCGCGCAGGCACCCCGCCCCGCCGCTGCACCACCGCCGCGCACCGAGCGCGCCCGGCGTGCCCCGCGCTCCGAGACGGACCCCGCGCCCCGAGCCCGCCCGCGCGGCCGCCGGCTGCCCGCCGCGTTGGGCGTCCTCATCGTCCTCCTGGGCGGTTTCGCCGCCTGGGCCGCCGGGGAGGCCGCCGCTCTGCGCGACACGCCCGCCGCCCGCAATGCCGCGCTCACCGACACTGCCCGGACCAGCGAGCTCAAGGGCCAGGTCACCAAGGCGGTGAACGAGCTCTTCTCCTACGACTACGCCGCCCCGGCCGCGGCCGACAAGGCCGTGCGGGCGCACCTCACCGGCAGGGCGGTCGAGCAGCACCGCGCCATGCTCGCCCCGGTGCGGAGCGGGGCGCCCAAGCAGAAGCTCGTCCTGACCACCACCGTCACTCAGAGCGGTGTGGAGCTGATCGACGGCGACCGGGCCCGGGTGCTGATCTACGCCGACCAGAGCAACACCCGTACCGCCGCGAAGAAGGCCGAGACGACGTACGGCGCCGCCATGTTCGCGGTGGAGGCGGTACGGAAGGACACCACCTGGCGCATCGCCGTCATCGACACCCTGGGAGCGGGCCGATGAGGCCGATGCGGGTATGGGCGCGGAGGATGCGCCGGGGAGCCACCGGGATGGCGGCGGCCGTCGCCGCGATGGCCGCGCTGACCACCTCGCAGGCATCGGGGTTCGCGGGCCCGCCCGCGCGGGACGCGAAGGAGCCGGTGGCCGACAGCCGCCCGTGGGCCATAGCGCCGCAGCCGCCGGACGACGGGGCGTACCACACGGAGCTGCCCCCGCTCCTCCCGCCGGAACCCGTCCGGCCGCCCCGGCCCGGTGGCGGCGCCCCCGCGGCGGCCCCCGTCACCCTCCACGCCGGGATACCCGCCACCGTCCTCGCCGCCTACCGGCGCGCCGAGGCCGCCGTCGGCCGGACCGACCCGGACTGCCGGCTCCCGTGGCAGCTGCTCGCCGCGATTGGCCGGGTCGAGTCGGGCCAGGCGCGCGGCGGGCGCGTCGACGCCCGCGGCACCACGCTGGAGCCGATCCTCGGGCCGGTGCTCAACGGGGACGGGTTCGCCCGGATCACCGACACCGACGGCGGGGCGTACGACGGGAACCGGGTGTACGACCGGGCCGTCGGGCCCATGCAGTTCATCCCCTCGACGTGGGCCCTGTGGGGCGCGGACGGCAACGGCGACGGCCGCCGGGACCCAGGCAACGTGTACGACGCCGCCCTGGCCGCCGGGCACTACCTGTGTGAGGGGGAGCGGACCCTCACGGTCAAGGCCGATCTGGACCGGGCGGTCCTCGGCTACAACCACTCGGGCGCCTACCTGCGGACCGTCCTGGCCTGGCTGGCCTTCTACCAGCGCGGTGCGCATCCCGTGCCCGACACCACGGGCGTGCTCCCGGTGAGCCCCGGCGCGGGCCACGGCGCCCACACCGGCAGGAGCAAGGGTACGAAGCCGAGCCCGAGTCCGAGCGGGGGCATCGTGGTGGGCCCCCAGCCCTCGACCCGGCCGCCGGCCGTCCCCGGCCCACCCACGCGCCCGACCCGGCCCCCCGTCACCCCGGCCCCGTGGCCCTCGCCGTCCACGCCCCCGTCACCCACCCCGTCGCCCTCGCCGTCCACCACTCCCGCACCGACGGAACCGTCCCCGGACCCCACCTGCCCGTCCCCGCCCCCCACCCCGACCGGCACGCCCTCCCCGCCCCCGTCTCCCGGCCCCACCGCCACCCCCGCCGGCGCGCCCTGCTCAACCCCCGCCCCCGGCTCCGCCTCCTGACAGCACCTCGCCGAGGTTGTACGAGACCGGCTCCTCCAACTGCCTGTACCCGCAGCTCTCCGGCTCGCGGTCCGGCCGCCACCGGCGGAACTGGGCCGTGTGCCGGAACCGGTTGCCCTCCATGTGGTCGTACCCGACCTCGCACACCCGCTCGGGCCGCAGCGCCACCGAGGACAGGTCTTTCTTGCCGGACCAGCGGCTCGGCGCCCCGGGCAGCCGGGCGGTCTCGTGTGCGGCCTCGTCCGCCCAGGCGGCCCACGGGTGCCCGGCGGGCGGGTCCATGCGCAGCGGCTCCAGCTCGTCGATCAACTCGGCGCGGCGTTTTCCAGGGCCACGGGCCACAAGTGGATGCGGCGGTGGCGGAGCGAGGGCGACGCGGGACTGCACGACCGCTCCAGCCAGCCCCACAGGACACCGCACCGCACGCCGGACACGATCGAGGCCCGGGTGTGTGAACTGCGGCGGACCCGCGAGCTGGGCCCAGCCCGCATCGGTCCGATCCCGGTCCCCTTCGGCGAGCGGACGCCCGCCTTCCCCGCGCTGACACGTCAGCCCTGGACCCAGACCCTGCCCTGCGGCTTTCTCCCTTGCGCAGTTCCCTCGGTTCAGTGGTGCAGCAGGTATAGATCCGGGTTTGTCACCCCGATCTTTCCTGCTTCTCATCCCCACCCCCGCTTCGCCCTACCGTGGCGCGCCGGGCGATGAGCCACACACGCACCGTCCAAGGAATTCACGCACATGACCTCCGCCCAGCTCAACCAGGTAGATGAAGGAGACCCGTTCGCTGGCGCGGGTGAGGTGGCGGGGGGTTTGTAAATCGTTCGGTGTAACTCCCGATCAAGGAAGATGCATCGATGACCAGTGAGAACGTGACCGAGGCCGAGACCGTCGAGCCGGCGGAGCCGAAGCCGTCGAAGGCGGTGGATGACCGGCTGATCGACGAGTTGGTCTCCCGGGCTCAGGCGGAGGGCCTGCAGCTGACCGGTGAGGGCGGGCTGCTGCAGCAGCTGACGAAGCGGCTGCTGGAGTCCGCCCTGGAGGGCGAGATCACCGACCACCTGGGCTATGACAGGCACGATCCCGCAGGGAAGAACGGCGGCAACAGCCGCAACGGCACCCGTGCGAAGACCGTCCTGACCGATGTCGGCCCGGTCGAGATATCCGTGCCCCGGGACCGGGACGGATCCTTCGAGCCGAAGATCGTCCGCAAGCGGCAGAAGCGCCTGTCCGGCGTGGACGAGATGGTCATCTCGTTGTCCGCGAAGGGCCTGACGACCGGCGAGGTCCAGGCCCACCTGGCCGAGGTCTATGGCGCCGAGGTCTCCCGGCAGACGATCTCCACGATCACCGACAAGGTCATGGACGGCATGGCCGAGTGGCAGAACCGGCCCCTGGACCCTGTTTATCCGGTGGTCTTCATCGACGCGATCCACGTGAAGATCCGCGATGGCGCCGTCGCGAACCGGCCGATCTACGTCGCCCTGGCCGTCACTGTCGAGGGCCGGCGGGACATCCTGGGGCTGTGGGCGGGCGACGGCGGTGAGGGTGCCAAGCACTGGATGCACATCCTCACCGAGATCAAGAACCGCGGCGTGAACGACGTCCTCATGCTCGTCTGCGACGGCCTGAAGGGCCTGCCGGACGCCGTCGAGACGGTCTGGCCCCGCACCACCGTCCAGACCTGCGTGGTCCACCTGCTGCGGAACTCCTTCCGCTATGCCGCCCGCCAGGACTGGGACAAGATCGCCAAGCTCCTCAAGCCCGTCTACACCGCGGCGACCGAGGACGCGGCTCTGGAGCGGTTCGCCGAGTTCGCCGACGCCTGGGGCCGGAAGTATCCGGCGATCGTGCGCCTGTGGGAGAACGCCTGGGAGGAGTTCACGCCGTTCCTCCGGTTCGACACCGAGATCCGCCGCATCGTCTGCACCACCAACGCGATCGAGTCCGTGAACGCCAGGATCCGGCGGGCGGTCAAGGCCCGCGGGCACTTCCCGAACGAGACCGCAGCGTTGAAGTGCGTCTACATGGCGATCATGTCGCTCGACCCCACCGGGAAGGGCCAGGCCCGCTGGACCATGCGCTGGAAGACCGCCCTGAACGCCTTCGACATCACCTTCGACGGCCGACTCTCCGCAGCCCGCCAGTAACCCCACCGCCCCAGTTACACCGCTCGATTGACAGACCCTGCTGCCAGTCGTGCAGGTCCGGGTCGGGGAAGTTGACGTACGCGGCGGAGGTCTCGAGGCCGCGTCGCAGGGTGCGGTGCATCGTCCGCAGCTGAGCGAGCAGGCCGTCGACGGTCTGCCGGGGAGTGCCGGTGTGCCAGTGGCTGCCGATGTCGATGACGAACGTTCCCCGGCGGTGCGGGTATGCGGTGTCGCCGCCCGCAGGTTCGGAGCTGGAGCCGCCCATGGCGAACAGCGTCACGTAGCCGGCGTTGCCCCTCTGGCCGGGTTGCCAGTCCTCGATCCAGCCGATGATGTCCTCGACAGCGGGCCGGCCAATGTGGCTGTCCGGTACGAGCGACTTGGAGGCACTGGCCGCCGGCGTGCCGGGGCGTTCCATGAGGTAGTCCTGGGCGTCCCAGAAGTGCCGCTCCTGCACGAAAGTTTTCTTCGGGCGCAGGGACAGTACGGGTGCGAGGGCCCGCTGGAGGCTGTCCTGGCCGCCCAGGCGCTGGCCCAGGAGCCACAGCTTCCCGCCGTTGCCTTGACCCTCGTTCTTGAAGCCGATGCGCACGTCGAGGGCGTGGTGCTCGTCAGCGGCCAGGGTTTCTTGGACGGCGGCCATGACCTCGACGCCCCGTCGGACGGGAAAGGTCAGGTCGAAGACGGTGGCGCGCTGGGCGGAGACGTCGACGGCCTCGAAGGTGAAACCGGTGTTGATGCCGAAGTTTCCGCCGGCTCCGCCCCGGCACGCCCAGAACAGATCCGCGTTCTCCCGCGCGCTGGCCCGTACCAGGGAGCCGTCGGCCAGTACCAGGCGTGTTTCCACCAGCCGGTCACACGTTAGGCCCCACTTGCGGTCGTTGAAGCCCAAGCCCCCGCCCAGGGTGAGCCCGGCGACGCCCACACCGGGGCAACGGCCACCGGGTAAGTACAGGTTCGCCGCTTTCGCCTCGTAGACGTCGGAGTTGGTGGCGCCTCCGCCCAGCACGAGCCGGTGACCGCTGGGGACCACACCACGCATGCGACGCAGGCTGATCAGCAGTCCCGTGGTGGTGGAGTAACCGGCGTAATTGTGACCGCCCGAGCGGACGGCGAACGGCATCCCGTGGTCGGCGGCCCAACGCAGAGCCGCCCGCACGTCCTTCTCCGTGGCGCACGCGGCGATGCCCGCCGGCCGCACCGCTGCATAGCGCCGGTTGTCCGGCAACACCAGCTTCCGGTAGTGGGAGCTCCCCGGGCCGGTAGAGCCCGGCTCCGAGGCTCAGCGCCCGTTCGAGGCTGCGCCACGCGGAGGCCGGCAGGCTGCCTTCCCAGGTTGGCGTGTGCCGCACGGGCGCGGCCTGCGCGGCACGCCCAGTCATCCGGCCGGCACTGGCCAGGGCCAACGCCTGCGCTCCGCCCCGCAGCACCCTTCGACGACTGACCACCATTGCGCCCTCCGAAATCATTACCACGAACGCACCGGTCCAGGGCGGGTCCGTCGAAGTCGACGACGGCCGAGCCGGTCAGGGCCGTCGGCCTCATCGTGCTGATCGGAGGGAACAATCGGGTCACGCCACGCACTGAGCAGCCGTTAGTGATACCGGCATCCCACCGACCGCCGCACGCCCCGCTTTGCTCACTTCGGGTGCGGCTCACCGGACGCCCATCACAGCGGCGCCGACGAGCCGCCTACCCGGCGTCGGGGCAGCCTTCCAGCCAACGGTGACTTACCTCGCGTAGCCGGCTGGCGCGGGCCCCGGCAGTGAGCTTTCTTCCGACCTGACGGGAGGTTGGGCGGGTGACCCGTCAGTGGACATGAAGAAAGCCCCTGGTAGGCGGGTTCACGACCAAGATCACCAGCTCGCCAGGAGCTCGCGTGCTTGTCTACCCGTTCGGCACACCTGCGCTGCGGCGACACCTACGCCCGTCTCTCAGCGGGCTTCCGCGCCGGGATCGCGACCACGGTCATCGGTTCGATTGGGGTGGGGCCCTGAGCCGGGCACGGTCTCAGGGCCCCTGGAGCGCGCACCGTGGGGACGGATTCACGCACGCGTCGCAGACTCAACGGCGTCGGCGTCGTTTGGTCACGGCACCGGCAGCGACGGCAGCCGGCCGTCGGCAGCTCTGCCGGTGGGCTGGCCCGCCTCCGGACGAAGGTGGGGGCATCTGGGCGCCGTGGCGCCTCCCGCAGTCCGTTGTGATCCTCGGTTCCCCCGGCGGTGAGAGTGATGCCGTCTGCGCGGGCGGCGCGGATGCCGTACATCTTGCGAACCATCGCAGCAGGTGATTAGCGCTTACGCGAGTGCTAGGAGTTGCTGATCTTGTGTGACAGGAGTTTCACGGACGCGTCCCGGTTGCGTACCGTCCGACGACTGGCCGAGATCTGACGGCTAGCCTGACCGGGCTCTAGACGTCCGAGGGGGCGTCAGCAACATCCGGGCGAAACGGGGACGGGGAACCGACATGGGCAGACGTGACGGGCACGCGGTGTCACGCAGGCAGGCGTTCAGGCTGGCCGGGACGGGGCTCGGCTTGGCCGTGCTGGGGGCAGGCGCATGGGGGTGCACACCCGAGGAGGCAACGGGCGCGTCGGGCGGCGGCACAACTCCCGGTGGGGGCAAGGGCGGTGACACCAACAAGGGCGGTGACACCTTCACCACCCCGTCCCCGGGCACCGAGCCCAAGCCGCTGTGGCAGCAGAAGACAGCCAACGACGACCTGGCCGGGATCCACGCGCTCGCGGTCATCGGGGACACGGTCGTAGTGTCGGGTGACCCGCTGGTGGGGCGTGACGCCGTCAGCGGCAAGGAGAAGTGGTCACGGCCGGGCGTCACCATTCCAGGCGCCAAGCTGATCACCGGCGGCGGGACGCTCTATCTCGCCAGCGCCGAGTACGACGGCGACGTGGTGGGCCTCGATCCGGCCACGGGCAAGGAGACCTGGCGCAGCCGCCTGGGCAAGGAGTACGAGCAGCCGCGCCCCATCGCGGCCGACGACCGACACGTCTACGTCCTCGCCGGGATCCTGGAGGAGGACTCCTCGACGCCGACCAATGTGATCGCCGGGATCGACACCACCTCCGGCAAGATCGCCTGGCGTGAGAAGCGGGACAAGGGGACCGAGGAGTTTGGCATCACCGCCACGGTCGTCGGCGGGCGCCTCGCGTACACCGATTTCCGGAAGAACGTGACCGTCCGCGACACGACGACGGGTCGGCAGCTCTGGACGAAGAAGATCGGCAGGTCCAACTACTACCGCTTTGCCGTGCACGAGGACCTGTTGATCGTGCCGGACGGGCAGCGGCTGCGGGCGTTCGAGTTGGACGCGGGCACGGAACGCTGGTCGCTGGCGAATGAGAGGTTCACCTGGTTCAACGATCCGCAGGTCCTGGACGGGGTGCTCTACGCCTCCGACAGCGCGTACGGCATGTGGGCGGTGGACCCCGGAACGGGCAAGCAGATCTGGCACAACAAGGACCTGGTGGGCAAGGCTGCGGAGGCGTGGCAGTTCGCCAAGGTGGGCGGCACGCTGTACGGCGCGACCGAGCACGACAAAAACGGCGGCGTGCATGCCTTCGACGCGGCGACCGGAAAGCTGCGCTGGACGTACAACGACAACACCGGTGAGAACCAGAAGTGGTACGTGGTCCCGGCGGGCAAGCGGCTGGCCGCGATGCACGCCAAGCGGCTGTACGGGCTGCCGGCCGTCTGAGCTTGTCATTTGTCCAGTCGGCGGGGCTTGGAGCTCTTCTTGTGATGGGCGGGTCTGGTGTACGCCTCGCCGGTTGCGAGGACCCGTCCCACGTCGTGACGGGTTGCCGAACGGCTGTTTCTTGAACCGAGTGGGCGGCCGGGGCCAGGTCGGGAGGGTTTGGGCGCACGCGCTGGCGTCGGGGTCTGAGCGTGGAGGTTTCTGAACCCGGTTCAGCGGGGGTCGTGGTCACCCGCGCAGTGTGCCGCCCGGCCTCGGCGGTCCGGGCCGGTTCACCGGCGGTAGCAGTGGCTTAACCGCTCTGTTCTGGTGAGCTGAAACAACCAGCCTGGCCCTGCTGGCCAGGGTCAGAGCACTATCACCGCTGATAGCGGCCTGGCCCTACCCGCAGGCCGGACCTGGGAGACTAGGGATCATGACCGACCGTCGACCGCTCTCGCTGCCCGCCTTCTCCGAGCCCGCTTCCGACGCTCCCGTACCCGCCCAGGCGGGTGGGCGCCGGCTGATGCCGGTCGAGCAGGGCGTCGACTTCCGCCAGCCGCCCGGCGAGACCGAGCCCGAGCCCGCACCCGCCCCGGCCCGACGTCCGCTCGCCCCCGGCGGCCTCACCTTCTCAGACCCGGACCGCCCTATCTGAGCGCTACCACCACGGGTTGCGTCACGTCCAGGACCAGCTCACCACCTAGCCCCACCGCCCGGTGTGCCGGCGCCTCCACCTGGACAGTGGTCGTAGCCGGCCCGGCTCCCGCCTCGGATACCGTGTTCGTCTACGGGGTGCCATAACGGATGTGGCGCCCGCCACCGGAGGTCGTCAGCGTATGAGTTCAAAGCGCAGCAAGAATCCAGCCCTGCCCGTACTTGACGACGCATTTCGACTCGCGTCGGTCAAGGACGCCGAAGAGTCCACCCGTGACTTGGCCGCGCGGCTGGCCACCACCGAGCTGCGCCGCGTTTCCCACCCGGGCCGGGTCACCTGGGAGCCCACCGATCAGGCCGAGCCCGTTCCGGTCCCGCCGACTGTGGTCGACGGTGACGGGGACCTGTGGCTGCGGGACCGGGGCACTGGCACCTGGACCATGCCCGAGTTCAACCCGAAGGAGTTCCCGGCCCGCTGTGGCGAGGTTCTGACGTGGAACGAGCTTGCCTGCGAGTTCGGCCCGCTGACCGCACTGGCCGACGACCGCCGCATGGGCGGCGGCCGGCGTCGCTGACCGCGCGGCCTTCTGGGATGACCGCGCCCCTGAAGCGCCCGTTACGGGTGGCTGGGAGCTTCAGCTCACCGCCGAGCGCGACGATGGCGGCGAGCAGGTGAGCGTGGTGGTGGCGTGCGACGGCCTCGAGCAGCGTGGTGCGGGCCTGGCGCCGCCCGATGTCCTCGGTGCTGTCGGCGTCGGTGGACCAGCCGGGTAGCGGTCGGCGTTCAGTTGCCGTGGTGAGCGCGCGGCCCAGCTCGCCGATCGACTGCTGCCAGTCGGCCAACTGCCCGAGCAGGCCGCTCACCAGCTCGTCGACGGTGGATCGACGAGTAGGTGCCTGCGGCGGCACCGACAGGCCGGCGTGGTGCGGCCGCCATCCCACCTCCGTTCCCGCACCACGCTGTACTGGGCAGTATCAGAGAGCCTGGTTACGGCCGTGTCCTGAGGGCATGGGTGTGATGAGTGAGTGGAACTGGGCATGGCCCCCTGGGGGCCCGATCGCGGTGCCGGTCGGGCCCCGAGCCGTCCGGTGACCACTTCGCTACCGTGCGGAGCACCAGAAGGGAACTCCCGATGGCCGGTCTGAGGCTGGGCCCGCTCCTGCGTCATGTGGACTGGGAGACGGGCACGAGCGCGACGGTGTGGGTCGAGACCGACCGGGCGTGCACGGCGGAGGTCCGGTGCCCTGGCGGCGCTGGCGGTTCGACCCCCACGTTCCGCATCCTCGGCCACCACTACGCACTGGTAGTCGTGACAGGACTCACCCCCGGGTCCGCCACGAGGTACGAAGTGCTGCTCGACGGCGAGCGGGTATGGCCCTTCCAGGACTCGCCCCAGCCGCCCAGCACCATTCACACACCGCCGGTCCCGGCGACGGGCGCGGTGGTCGCCTTCGGCTCGTGCCGGTGGGCGGCGCCTGCCGTGGGCGAGGCCGATCCGGTGGGACCCGATGTCCTCGACACCCTCTCCGCCCGGCTCGCCGCCGACCCAGAGGCCGAGCGTCCGGACGTTCTCCTCCTACTGGGCGACCAGGTGTACGCGGACGAGACCTCCGCCGAAACCCGCGCCTGGATCGCCCGGCATCGGCGGGCCGCTGGCACCGGCTCCGCCGCCCCACCCGACCAGGTCGCCGACTACGAGGAGTACACGCATCTCTACGACGAGTCCTGGGGCGACCCCGAACTGCGCTGGCTGCTCTCGACCGTACCCAGCTGCATGATCTTCGACGACCACGACGTCATCGACGACTGGAACACCAGCGCCGCCTGGGTAGCCGACATGCGGGCAACGCCCTGGTGGCACGAGCGGATCACCAGCGCCCTGATGTCGTACTGGGTCTACCAGCACCTCGGGAACCTCTCGCCCGCCGAGCTCGCCGAGGACACGTTGTACGCGGCGGTACTGGCGGCCGACGACGGTACGGAGGTGCTGCGCGCGTTCGCCGAGCGCGCCGTTGCCGACCCTGCGACGGTGCGCTGGAGCTACCGCAGGGACTTCGGCCGCACCCGGCTGGTGATGGTCGACACCCGGGCCGCGCGGGTTCTCGAGGAGCAGCAGCGGGCGATGCTGGACGCCGGGGAAGCGGCCTGGCTGCGGACGCAGGCCTGCGACGACCCCGGCGGCGTTGACCACCTGCTGATCGGGACCTCACTCCCGTGGCTGCTGCCCCCGATGGTTCACTTCGCG
This sequence comes from Streptomyces sp. NPDC054887, assembly GCF_053610585.1. Taxonomy (NCBI): domain Bacteria; kingdom Bacillati; phylum Actinomycetota; class Actinomycetes; order Kitasatosporales; family Streptomycetaceae; genus Streptomyces; species Streptomyces sp. NPDC054887. Next base: position 62,906 of record NZ_JBSGYQ010000010.1, read on the forward strand.
GAGGGCTGGCACGCGGCGCTCTGCCGGGGCGAACGGGGACCTCGCTGGGCACGCTTGGGTGAATGGCTGCGCCGACGCGCGGATCTGGAGCACTGGGCGGCGTTCACCTCGTCGTTCGACGATCTCACTCAGACGGTCGCCGAGGTGGGCAGAGCCGACGCCGCTCCGGCGACGGTGTGCGTGCTCTCCGGAGACGTACACCACGCGTATGTGGCGGAGCCCGTCTGGGCCACCGGACAGCAGCCGCGCTCCCACGTCTTCCAGCTCACATGTTCACCGCTGCACAACTCGGTGCCCGCAGCCATACGGGTCGGATTCCGTTTCGGCTGGAGCCGGTTCGCGAAAGCGATCGGGCATCTCCTCGCCCGCCACGGACGGGTCGCAAGACCGGCGGTCCGCTGGGAACGCACCGGCGGACCCTGGTTCGGCAACCAGTTGATGACACTGACACTGCGCGGACGTACCGCGCGGCTACGGCTGGAAAAGGCGGCGGGCGGGAAGCGGGGGAGCCGCGGGACCGACCGCGCCGGAGCCCGGCTCCTCGGTGTCCTCGACCGGAGTCTGGCAGACGAAAGTTGACCCCCAGCCGGACGGCGCCCCCCTACACAGACCCATGCGCCGCAGCGACGGTCGAACGAGTGAGCGGCGTGCTTCTGGCCGGTGATCAAAATGCGTGGCGGGCGGGCGCCGGAGCAGTGGGGAAGCCCCGCAGGCCCTGCTTGCGGTAGGCCAGGCGCATGCGCTGCATCGTGGTGCGCGAGACGCGGCCGAAGCCGAGCGCGGTCAGCTCATCGACCGAGCGAAGGAGGTGCGGTTGCCGAGGGCGAGCAGCTGTATGAGCCCGCACTTCGCTGTCGGCGGAGGGCCGTCCTGACAGCGGCCGGAGTCTGACGGCTCCCTGCGGTTCACCCACCTCGTCGGATCTGCTGCCAGGAGGGCCAAAAAACAGGAGATGGCAGGACGAAGGTCCACAAGGCCGAGTACGTTCGACTCGGCCCGCTGGCTGCCGGACGGCATCGGGGTTACGCCGGCCGTCTCTCGCCCTCGCGACAGGAGTCGTTGCCCCATGACCTACCGGTTCAACCCGCCGCCCACCTGGCCCGCCCCGCCGGAGGGGTGGAGCCCGCCACCGGGCTGGGAACCGGATCCCGCATGGCCCACACCCCCAGGCTGGCAGATCTGGATCCCGGAAGGGGCCGTGCCGCAGGCGAGCGCACCCGTTCCTCAGCAGTCCCCCTACGGTCCCCAGGCGACGGTCCCGGCCACGGGTGGGGGTCTGTTCGGCCGGCGCCGTAAGCAAGCGGAGTCCGAGGCGGCGCGTCTTGCGGGCGAGCTGGCGCTGATGGAAACACGGGTACGCGCACTACAGGAAGACAACCGTCACCTGACGGAGCAATTGAGTCGTCTCATCGGAGCCGACAGCGCTCAGATAGCCGCCGAGCAGCAGCGACTGCGCCGCGTGCATGAGGAGAAGCTCCAGGAGATCGGACGGATCGACGCTCTCCTCGACGAGAAGATAGAGCACGCCGCTGAGAGCGCCGCGCAGTCCTTGGTTGACGTGCGCCGACAAGCCGACGACATAGCTCGCCAGACGGCGGAGGCCGAACAGCGCCTCACGGCCGTGCGCCGGGATCTGGTGCTCACCGATGAGACGCGGATGCTGCAAGAGGCCGGCATTTACGAGTACCGCCATCCGCTCGCCGACGCGCTCGCCTACAAGGACCGGCTCGACAGTCTCAAGGCCCGCTACAAGCAGTTGGCGAGGGACGATCGGGCAGTGCTCGGGAACCAGTACTGGATGGTGGACGGCTCAGCTGCCAAGGGCCGCAAGATGGTCCGTGACTTCTCCAAGCTGATGCTGCGCGCGTACAACGCCGAGGCGGACAACGCAGTGCGCGGCATGAAGCCGCACCGGCTCGACTCGCTGATCGACCGGCTCGGCAAGACGCGGGAGTCGATCGCCCGGCTCGGCGCCACCATGCAGATCCGCATCGGCGATGACTACCACCAGCTGCGGGTCCAGGAGTTGGAGCTGACTGCGGACTACCTGGTGAGGAAGGAGACCGAGCGGGAGGAGCAGCGAGAGCTACGAGCCCAGCAGCGAGAGGAGGAGCGCCTGCAGCGCGAGATCGAGCGCGAGCGGCAGCGGCTGGAGAAGGAACGCAGCCACTACGAGGGCGCCCTGCGCCGCCTGCGCTCCGGCACTGGCGATGAGGCCGCCATCGCCGAACTTGAAGGAAAGCTCGCCGAGGTGGTTGCCGAACTGGAGACGGTCGAGGCCCGCGAGGCCAACATCCGTGCCGGATACGTCTACGTCATCTCCAACGTCGGAGCGTTCGGCGAACGCATGGTCAAGATCGGTATGACCCGGCGCCTCGATCCCATGGACCGCGTCATCGAACTCGGGGACGCGTCCGTCCCCTTCCGCTTCGACGTACACGCCCTGATCTTCAGTGAGGACGCGGTTGGCCTGGAACGCCGCCTGCACCAGGAGTTCGAGTCCCGCCGCGTCAACCGGGTAAACCTACGCCGGGAGTTCTTCTACGTCACACCGGCAGACGTACGCGCCGCCCTGCAGCGGCTCGCCGGACAGCACCTCCTGGAGTTCCAGGACACGCCCGAGGCTCCTGAATGGAGGGCCAGCCAGACCGCTGCCGGGCGGTAACAGGCTCGACTCAGCGGCGACAAGGTCGACGGGACTTATCAGATCTATGACGCTGCGACGAACACGCCGATTGTCACCCCAGCTGGTGACGGAGTGATTGTCTCCCCGTTTGTCGAGCCCGGAGCATGGGCCCCTGCGACGGTGCCGGCCGGACAGCTCAAGGACGGCAAGACGTACAAGTTCCGCAGCTCTCCGTACGACGGCACCCACTACAACACGGAGTGGTCGCCGTGGGTGCAGTTCGTCGTCGACACCACCGCGCCGGTTCGCCCGGCGTCGGTCGCCTCGTCCACGTACCCGGAGAACTGGGGCGGTGGAGGCGCTGGTGTCGCCGGTTCCTTCGACGTCACCACGGGTGCGCCGGATGCGTACGAGGTTCGCTACCGCCTCGACCCGTACTCCGATGATCCGGCCAACGTCGGATGGACCACGGTGCGCACGAGTGCCCCGCTGGCGTCGAGCAGGGCCGCCGTGGCTGCTGATGCCGCCTACACGCTCACTCCGGCCGCGGACGGCAACCACGTGGTGCAGACCGTCTCCGTGGACCGGGCCATGAACGTCTCGCCGATCCGCGACTACGGGTTCACCGCCGGAAACCGGGACTACAACCGGGCGCAGAAGATCAACATCAAGCTTCCGGCCAACGACAGAACCTCTCAGCAGCCCGATCCCTCCGACCCGCCGAAGCCCGCATGGGACCCATGGAAGCAGGGCGCTCAGGCCAGCACCTTCAAGACCGGCAAGGGCACCCAGGTCACGATCACTCCGAAGGACCAGGCATCCCTGGCGTTCACCAGGAAGGCCGCGAAGCGCCTCACCGCCTTCGCCCCTTCGTACCCGGACCCGATCGTCACTGATGCCTGGTGCCAGCCGAGCCTGTACGGCACCGCGCAAAGATCTCTGATGACCCGCACCGAAGCGTGCGTGTTCTTCGACCTCCAGTTCACCGCGGAGAGCAAGTTCGAAGACGGCGTCGTCCCGGTGAAGTACCGGGCGAACTTCGAAGTTCACTTCCAGGTCAAGACCGACGCCCACGGCGACGCCATCAAGACGTGGGTGCAGATCAATCCGGTGTTCAACAATTTCCCGGGCGATGAGCGCGCGGTCGTGATGGGTGCCGGTAACCCGGGTGCCTGGTTCGACTCGATGTGCGTGAGCGACGGATGCAACACAGGCGGCGACAGTGCCCGGCGGAACTTCGACTTCTTCGGCGATCTCACCTGGAAGGGAGGCATGAACGGCTCCACCCCGGTCGACACTCACATGGCCACCGGTACGGCCGACCACAAGTGGAACGGCAACGTAGACAACGCCTCCGGCCCCACAGACAACGACCAGTCGAAGAGTATGCCCGTCTTCTTCTCCGGCCGTCCCGTCACTGAGGTGGAAGCACCCCCCGGCCTGAACGGCAGGAAGGGTGAATGGAAGGACGACTACGCGTCCTGGCAGTCCCCGGCGCTGGTCGTGACCTGCGACAAGGTCGCTTCCTACGGCACCCCAGGCTGTGTGCTGCCTCAGTACCCGCCGACGTACCAATTCAACACCGCCGCCTAGCCGGAGGCAGCCGCGCACGCCTGGCTGATCCAGAACAAGTCGAAGGTCAAGGGCATAGGGCAGAGCTGGAAGTCTCCGCTCCAGTACCTGCCGCCGGAGACCAGGAACAAGCAGGCGTATGACCCTCAGAAGAACCGCGATGCGATGTGCACCAGGTACAGGGGGCCGAAGTCGGCGGGCACCGGATGGGTTCCGCGCAAGACGTTCCTGCCCCACCCGAAGACGGCCCTGCACCACAGCGGGCCGCACTTCGACGAAGTCAACTGTGACGAGTTCCCGTTCGCCTCGACGTACCAGTCCGCCGGTATGAAGCAGACCGTCGGCGGTAAGAACGAGGCGCTGAACGGCGGCGCGGACTGTATGCAAACCGTGTCCGCCGCCTCCGACGACGGAAGCGTGCATTTCCTCGACGACACCCGGTACGACGCCCCGACGTTCAATGAGAACTGCGGACGCTCCTCCATGTCAGGTGACGTCAACCAGGGATCGATGCAACCATTCGGCACGTTCGCGAGAGAGATGCGGCTACTCGACGAACAGGGCTATTTCCTGGACCCCGGCAATGACTGGTTCAAGGGATGCGACCCCTCGAAGGCCGATCTGATCTGCACCATGAGCAAGCCCGCACCGTAACCGACTGCGGTGCACCAGGCAGCCCCCATCCGAGACCGGGTGGGGGCTGCCCCTCTTCTAGTGCACGGGCCGCCAGTCGGCGGCCGTCTCGTCCAGTCGCGGAGACTGCGGGTCCTGCCAGATCAGGCAGCCGTACACAATCCCAGGAACATCGGAACCCATCCGCTCGGCCGGGCCATCGACGAGAGTCCGGGCGACAGTATCCAAGTACGCGGCGATCGACGGATACAGCGGCTCCCCCATGAACATGCCCTCGTAGCTGCTCCACTTACCGAGCCCGTTGGGCGCCAGGTACAAGCCGGTGTCGGTCGCTTCGGAGTAGTTGCCGAAGGGGGCAGCCCACTGCGCGCCCTCCCAGTAGTCCTTGCCCTGGTAATCGAAGCCGGCCAGTCGCGGCCGGATCGACTGAGCAGGAGTCAGCAGCAGCCCGTGAGGCAGGAACTGCCCGGCGCCCACCTCACCCTCTTCGTCGTACTCGTCGATGTCCAGCTGCCGCACCCCGCCGGCCACCCTCCACAGGGCGACCAGCTCCGGCGGGAAGCCGTACCCGCAGTGATGCCTCAGCTGGCTTTCTGCTTCCTCTATCTCGGCCTCAGTGGCCGGCGGAAGAAAAGCGTGCGAAGTAGGGGCGTACTCGCGTAGCCAGGATTCGACACGGACCCACGCGGACGTGACGTCTGCCGCTTCGCTGTTGCTCTGGCTCATCCGGTTCTCCCTCGTGTCGGGTAGTGCCAGTACATGCCGATCTTCCCCTACTAGATCTTTGCCGCGTCAGCAGACGCGTCCACGAGCGGAAGGCAACCAGGGAGCAGGTGGGACAAGCCTGCCAGGCCCAAGCGACGGCAACGGGCCGACGCCGGAGCCTCCAACTGACTCTGTGGTGACAGCTCGGCATGAGCTACACGATCTTCCGCCGTAACTACCCCGAGACCGTCCGCGCGATCAAGCCGGGTCAGGGGTTTCCGGGACGAGGGACGCTCTGACACCGCTGACTGTGATGACCGTGGTCGGCGCCTGGCGCCTCGGTGGGTGGTATAGCGCGAGTAACACGGCCAGCACGACAAGCCGCAGTCAAGCGCGCGGAGGCCCTTACTCGTGCAGGCCCTGACGGGAGGCTGCATGACCGCTACTCTGGCGGCCTACTTGGGACTGGGGTCGTAATACGGGAGGACGGCAACGTCGGAATCCCGAGGCACACCTGCGGTCCGCACTGACATGCTCGGCGCATGCTCATAACACCCCGCCGGGGCGCCGACCGGAACAACATTCGCCAGGTTCTCAGCGGCCTCCACACCTCGGCGTTGAACTGCAACGGCCCTACGACAGCGCCTTTGAGGGGCTGCTGGCGTATCTGGAATGGGCCACGGAGTCCGCGCGGAAGCTGCGCTCCCAGATCAGCGACCGGGACCTCGCCCAGCTCGTTTTCACTGACCGCTACGGCGCCCTGCTGGGCAGCTGCGGCACGCTCGGCGGCACCGCCCAGCAGCGCCTCGTGAATGGTCTGGTGCAACTGGAGGTAGCCGAACGCGTCGAGGCCGGCTGTGGCTGCGCTGGGCGCGCAGATCGGCCGGTGGAGCCAGCGGGAGGTCTTCGTCGTCGCCGACTCCAGCTTCTACATCCGAAACGCGGTGAAGCTGGCCGATGTCGACCTGCACGAGGTGCTCGACGTGCCGCGCTGGCAGTTCGTGTGACTGCTGTTCCCGATCGTGGTGGTCGACGAGCTGGACGACCTCAAGGACGCCAGCAAGCAGCGGGCCCGCTGGCGTGCCGCCCACACGCTCGGTCTCCTCGACGGGGTTCTCAACGGCTACGTCCACGGGGTCTTGCGCGAGGGGGATGACACCGCTCGGGACGGCGAGACCCGCGGCAGGGTCAACGTGGAGATTCCTCGATCCCCCCGGCCACGTGCGCCTGGACCGCCCCGATGTCGAGATCATCGACCGGACGGTCGCCATCCAGGGCCTGGCCGGCCGCGACGTTCGGTTGCTGACGTGCGATACGAGTCAGCACACCCGGGGCCGGGCCGCCGGGCTGAAGGTGACCAAAGTAACGACGAAGGACCCCGGGGACGAACCGGACTGGTCGGCCCCGGACAGGTCTGGCACTGGCGCACGCGCGCAGCGACGCGCCCGGCAGGCCGAAGCCGATGCTCCGACCGCTCGTTGAGCGAGGACCACGGGGTAACACTGCGCTACACGCCACCTGGCGGTAGCTCTATGAGAACAAGGCCGATTAGTTTCAGTTCTCTCCAATTGAACGTTCAGGAGAGTAATCACCAACTGCCCATTTGCGGGGATACGGCGAGTTGCGGCAACGCGGGGGCCGAGCCGAGCTCCTCGGACCAGGTGGCGCAGGGCCACCGGGGCGGTGTCGGCGACGCTTGAAATGTGAGCCGATTCCGGCGGGTGAAAAATGACCCCCATTGCGTCAGTTGATGTTGGTCATTCCCCGGTGTTGGCGGCGGGAACCCGTCCGAGGTCGCGGCCGCGCATGCGATAGCTGTCGCCCTTCAGCGAGACCACCTCGGCGTGATGGACGAGGCGGTCGATCATCGCGGCGGCGACGGTGTCGTCGCCGAAGACCTCGCCCCAGCGTCCGAACGGCTTGTTGCTGGTCACGATCACCGAGGCGCGTTCGTAGCGGCCCGAGATGAACTGGAAAAACAGGTTCGCGGCCTCGGGCTCGAAGGGGATGTAACCCACTTCGTCGACCACGATCAGCGGGATCCGTCCCAGCCGGGTCAACTCATCGCTCAGCCGCCCTGCTTGATGGGCTTCGGCGAGGCGGGTGACCCACTGGGCGGCGGTGCCGAAGGCGACCCGGTGGCCGGCCTGGCAGGCCCGGATGCCCAACCCGGTGGCGAGGTGGGTCTTGCCGGTGCCGGGTGGCCCCAGGAAGATCACATTCTCCTTTCCGGCGACGAAGTCCAGCGTCCCCAGATGGGCAACGACCTCCCTTTTCACGGACCGCTGGTGGTCGAAGTCGAAGTCCTCCAGCGACTTGCGAGAGGGAAAACGGGCCGCCCGGATACGGCCCTCGGCGCCGTGGGAGTCACGAGCGGCGACCTCCCTCTGCAGGCATGCAGCCAGATACTCCTCGTGGCTCCAGCCCTCGTCGCGGGCCCGCTCGGCAAGCCTGGCAGCAGCATCCCGCAAGGCCGGGGCCTTCAACGCCTTGGTCAGATAGATCAGTTCGGAGCCGACGTCGCGGCTGGTCCCGGCCTGGTTCGAGCCGTTCTTCGTGCTCATCACGCTGCCCCTTCACCCGTGCTCAGCCCGCCGTCGATGACACCGAAAATCCGGTCGTAGGTGTCCAGCGACCGCTCCTCGACCTCCGTCACGTCCACCGGCGCCGGTTTCGTGCCGGCGGCCTTCTTGCGGGCGGCCGCGGCAGCGGCCGCGTGGTCCGGATCGGTGATCGTCTGGTGGCGGGCCCAGCTGCGGGCATGGCGGGCGACCTCGACGCCGTCGCAGGTAACCAGGACCTGGTCCAGGCCGGCGGCGACCTCGATGCGGCGGCCGACAGCCAGCGGATGCACCGAGTAGTCGCAGGTGTCCAGGCGGACGTAGTGGTCCCGGGGCAGCCGCAGGGATGCCTTCCACCAGCCCGGCGGGGCGATCGGCGGCAAAGCCAGCATCCGGGAGCGGTCTGCTTCCAGCCGGTCCGCCGGGCGGGCCTGCAAGGTGCGGTGGATGCGCCGGTTCGCCCTGGTCAGCCAGTCAGCGAGCTGGACGTTGAAGTCGGCCGGTGAGGTGAACACCCGTCCGGGCAGGAACGACGTCTCGAGATAGCCGTTGGCCCGCTCGACCAGGCCCTTGGACTCAGGATCCCGTGGCTTGCAGAGCAGGAACTTGACACCCAGCAGCCCGGCGAACGCGGCAAAGTCGTCCGTCAGTTGGGGCCCGCCGTTCCGCCAGGAGCCGACGGCTCCCTCGTTGCCCCAGACCAGCACCCGGGGGACGGCACCGAGCTCGTTCAGCAGCCGCCAGTGCCCGGCGATCAGGTCGGCCGCCGACCTGGAGGGCAGCATCCGTGCGGTGATCCACCGCGAGTAGCCCGCGACCATGACCAGCACCGGCGGCCGTCCGACCTGGCCGAAGCCGAGCGGGATGTCGGCCGGCGGGAACCATAGGTCGCACTGGCCGATCTCGCCCGGCTCATAGACCGTCCGCGAGGCCGGATCCGCAGGCCGATAGGCCGGCCGCAGGTCGCGGACCCGGTCCTTGAGCACGGTCAGACCGCGGTCCCAGCCGATCCGCTCAGCGATCACCGTCGCCGGCATCTCAGGCCACTGCTCGAGCAGTTCACGAATCTGCGGCTCGACCGCGTCCACGATCGAGCCCTTCGGAGCCCGCTGATACTTCGGCGGCGCGTCGTCCGCGATCGCCCTGCGGACAGTGTTTCTCGCGATTCCCAGCTTCCTCGCGATCGCCCGAACCGGCATCTGCTCGGCCCGGTGAAGCCGACGGATCTCCGCCCAGTCCTCCACGCTGATCACCACTCCTCCCGGCCTGGCTCAACGAGCCAGACCCTTGGAGGGGGTCAACTTTCAAGCGCCGCTTCTGGTCCACTTTTGAGCCGTCGCCGACAGGCGGGCGTCTCAGGTCTCGTGTTGTGATGCCGAGTGCCCGCAACTACTTCTCGCACACCGCCTGCTCTGGCCATCGCCCTCCCACTCCTCACAGGCGCATGACCTGCACTCGCTTCCGAAGGCCTCGCCATCCAGCCCTGATCGCTGCAGCATGGCTGCGGCCTCCTTCCGCGCGCTGATGACCAGGAGCGCAGCTTTCTCTAGGGTCTCCACTTGCTCGTCGGTGAGATCTTCTGAACGCGGATCGGTAGACATTCGTTCGCTCCTTCTGTTCTGTCCCTCACGGCAGCTCCGCTCGTCGTACCAGAGGCGCGCTGGCGAAACGCGAAGGACACGCTTAGGGTCCGCCGCATGGCCACCGCAGGCCAACGGCCTGAGCGTCCGGGCGGGACGTGTCGCCGGCTACTTCTCCTTTGGTGTCCGAGCTGGGGTGTCAGGGCCGCTACGGCCGGATCGGCGGCGGCGGGGTGACGGACTTTGCCGCAAATTTCCTGGCCTGACTCAGGGCGTAGGAGCGAAAGGCGGCACCAGCCTCGTTCATATGCTCAACCGTCCGAAAGCGTTGCTCGTCGAAGAGGGCCAACCCCTGCCAAGGCTCGACACAGCACATCAGGTCGTTCCATTCGACCTGTAGTCGAGGCCGGCCCCGGCCTTCTGCTCGGCGTTGAGCATTCTGATCAGGTAGTCGTGGAAGGTGTGGATTGTCTCCGCTGCCACAGAGGTGGCGCTGAGGACGGCCGCGCCGATTCCTGCGGAGGCGCCGGCCACTGTGCTGCCGAGCGCGTCGGCCGCGTCCTTGGCGGTCACCTGCGCTGCCCGGCTGAGAATCGGAGTGAGGGTCTCGATGATCTCCTCGCGCCATTTCTCGGCGGCCACAGCTTTGGCCATGTCGAGCGGGTTGTCTCCGCCGCGTGTGTCGGTCGGCCCGTCATCCATCCAGAACCCCCTCGTCCCCTTACGGGCCTTCGGGCGCGGTGATGACACCTTCCTGCCGGGCGAACAGGGCGTTCAGGGCGCTCTTCACTGCACCCCTTGCCCGGTCGAAGTCGCCGTCGTCCACGCTGAAGCCGGTGGCGGTCTTGAGCGCCTTCGTCTGCAGCCAGCGGGCCTCGTCGACAGCGGCGGCCGCGGGCACCTGCTCAGGTACGGCGCTGCCATGGGTACTGGCTTCGGCGACGGCGGCGGCCGCGGCTCCCGGCGCATCCTCCGGCATGGTGGCCCGTGCCTCGGTGACGGCGGCCGCGGCGGGCCCGCCGGCGCCGCCTGGGCCGGCGGGGGATTCGCCGCGGGCTTCGGCAACGGCCAGAGCCGCAGCACCTTCGGCGTCGCCCTGACTGGGTTCCAGCGGGGCGTTCGGGCTGGGCGGCATGCCTGCCCCGCCCGGCTCCTGGCCCGTGCTGGCGATGCCGAGTGCGGCAGCGTCGTCGGGTACCAGGGGAACCGGCGCCTTCTGCGGCGAGATCCACAAGGCCCGGGTGTGCGGATTGCCGTAGGCCTCGAACCCGGCCAGTTTGCGGTACTCGTCGATGCTGATGAGGCCCGCGTTCCACTGCTCACGGGCTTCGGCGCGCCGTCTCCGCCGGGGCAGTTTCAGGACTTCGACGGTGGACGTGTCGTAGCGCAGTCGGGCATCGTCGCCAGCGTCCTTCTCGAACGCGTTGGCGATGAGCTCCAGGTGCCCGAGCTCGGTGTGGAGCCAGAAGCCGAGCTCTTCCTGTTCGGCGTTGTCGAAAGTGCGCCCGGAGGCGTTGCCAGTGACGGACTCGGGTACACCGAACGCGGCGAGGATCTCCAGCTTGGCGTTTGCCGATGCGTGCTCGTAGTTCATGTCGCGGGGCTTGGCCGCGGTGTCGACGTAGTTCATGCCGCCCGGCCCGGCCCCGATGACGGAGAGGTGCCCCGCGTACTCGGAGCCTGGGAGGAAGCGGGACTCGAGCCGGTCGAGCTCCGTCGGCGAGAGGGTGGCGGTGTCCACCGCGAGAACGCCACCGGGGCGTGCGTCGTTCTTGATGAACGTCACGTTGTAGAGGCGCGACAGGTGATCCATGTCGACGCTGATGCCGGCGGCCTCCAGCGGTGTGACGCCGCTGAACGGATCCGTCGGGTGAGGGTCTCGGATCCACAGCACGCGATCAGGTGAGAGCTCACGAACAACGCCTTGGCGGGTCGTGAACTCGAAGTGGGAGAGGTAGTCACCGTTCGGATCAGGGATCGGCCCCGGTCAGGCGGAAGCAGGTCCACGCGGGTGAGGGTTCCGGCCCGGCTGCGGGTCTTCTCGACGAACGCGCCGCGCTTCGACAGCAAGATTTGCGCGGACAGCCGCTTGCGGAACATCTGGCCCGTTTCCAACGGGTTGGCCTGCCCGTTGAGGAGCCGCAGGAGCGGGTGATCGGGGAAGGTCTCCTCGAACTCGCCCTCTTCGGTCAGGCCACGTCCGAGCTCCAGCGGAAGGCGGGAAGCGTGCTTGCCGATGGTGTCGACTGCCTTGAAGACCCAGACGACACGCTCGTATCCCTCCGTGATGACGCGGTCCATGTCCCAGCCGTCGGCCCGGCCCTCGGTGCGCCAGACGTTGCTGGTGCCTGAGTAAGGGGTGGGATAGGCGCCACTCGACCAGGAGATGGTCTTGGTCTCGGCGGGCGGTGGGCTCCCTGCGATGAGGGAGCGGAGCGCGGGCAGGAAGCGGCGACTGGCCATCAGCGCGCCTCACCCGAGGTCAACCAGAGGCCTGCGCCTACGGCGGCGACTGAGAAGGCGGCGAAGCCACCGACTGGCGAGAGCGTCCATATGGCTGCCAGCGCCAGGGTCAGGCCGGCCACGGCGCAGAAGGTGCCGACGCCGAGCGCTGTACGGCTGGGGCGGGGACGCTGATGCAGCGTCCAGCAGGCGAAGCCCAGGAGCACCACGGCGACGAGGCCGGCGCCGACGAGCGGGTGAATGGCGTACGCGGCTCTGACGAGGCCGAGCGTTCCGGCAGCGACCAGGAGCAGCCCGGCCAGTTCGCGAGCGAGCCGCGCCCCGGCACTGGGGCGGCCGGGCTTGTCCTTGGGAGTCGTCTTCACCCAGCGGAAGCTAGAAACGCTCTCCGGTTAGCGTCGAGTGCTCGCCGTTCCAGGACCTCTCGATGTCGTATCTCTGGTTCTCGCAGGGCACCCAGGCCCGCTAGGCCTTGCACGACTTCAAGGGCTTCGGAGACGTAGCTTTCGCTTGCACATATCCGACCAACCGTGCCCGTTTCGCCTTGGGGTCTCCCGGCTCGCGGGTTAGGAGGCCGCCCGTGCGGCGCCAGCGCACACCATCGCGGTCGCTGAAATCGGCCAGGAACGCTTCAATCGGCAGCGGATGCCATTCCTTGCGGAACTTATCCCCTGCACTCTGAACCCACTGAGGGACGAGGAAATCGCCCGCAGCCAGTCGATTCTCGCTGTATGACATGTCGTCCGGCGTGAAGAGCATGTCGGAGCACGGCGGCACGCTTGGCATCTTCACGGCGAAAAAGACCCGCGGATTGTCACGACCATCTGAGGGAAGTGTGACGGCGAACGTCATCTGAACTTCGGAGATGGGATCCGGTGACCTATTCATCAGGTGCAGGCGGGACCTGCCATTATGTTGTAGGTCCACCCAGTAGGAGATCAGGGCAGCCTGGGCCCGCTCCTTCTCCTCTTCAGCTTCTCGCGACTGTTTGAGCTGGTCATCCGCCACAGCGGCGCTGTACCACGTCGCCACACCCGTGAACACGAGACCGGCGATGCTTGCTCCGATGGTGACGATCATCCCGGCCCGAACCAACCAGGAAGTTCGTCCCTTGCCTTTCCCACTCGCTTCTTCAGGGAGGGGTTCCGGTGTCATGCCTTGATCATCCGGCAACCGCCTACATGTGCGGGCGGGACACCCCGGACACGTACGCCTTGAGACCGTAACGGGTGAACTTGCCGCCAGGCACGAGCTTCGCTCCAGCCGGCGGGGGAGCGGGCATCTTGCGCTTGGCACGGACGCTCTGGTCCCCGCCGATCAGATGCCGGTTGTCGACCGACGCCGCACAGTCCGCCTTGGCCACATCGGCGTACGGGCGGCGGCAGGCTCTGCAGTATGTATCCAGGGCGTCGATGCGCTGATCCACCTTCGTTCTGAAGGAGCCGCGGAAGTCGGCGACCCGGGCCACCGCGTCGTCGACGGGGATTTCGGCTGCAACGACCCACGTGTGCGGGTGCTTGAGCGCGCTGTCGGAACGGGGCGTGGACTCTACGGTCACGGGCTGATCTCTCCCACATGAAGAACCGGGGCCCGCTCCAAGGCCTTGATACTCGAAGAGACGCACCAGGCATGGAATCCGTTACGTCAAGCGGCGAAGCCGTTGACAGTCCACCCCTTGAGCTGTACTCGACCCTTCACCTCCACGGCTGCGCCTAACCTGGCCGGGCCGACTAGCTGAGGATTCCGGTGATCTTCTGCCCGGTCAGGGGCTGAGTGATCTGCCAGCGCAGGTAGCGCCCTTCATTTGCTTCCTGACCAGTACGTTTGCCAGTCGTGGGCGTGAGCGGCCATGACCTTCTTCCACGGGTGCTGCCCGTGGTCGTTGCGGGCGATCTCATCCCACGCGTTGGCGTTGGCGGTGCTGAACTGGTGCACAGCTTCGTACGGCGCCTCACACCAGGAAGGGAAGCGGCAGGCCCACTCGTCCGCTTCCCTCGCGGAGTGGCCAGCCTCCATGAGACGCAGAATCAGTACAGCGGGGTCGATCCAGGCCGCGCCGCGGGTCGGCCAGGCCCAGTCGATCAGGTGGGCCCGGTGGGCGATCAAGACGTTGTGCGGAGCCAGGTCGGTGTGCAGGAGCGTGTCGCCAGCGAGGGCACCGGCGCCTTCGACTCCGGCGTATACGCCCCACCGCTGCTCGGCGCGCTTGAGATCCAGCTGCGGGCAGGGTGTCTCTTGGAGCTCGGCAACGGCATCGGCTACGAGCTCCAGGTCGGGCGACCCGGGCTTGTAGTCGGCGTGGCGCCCTCCGATGTGTTCGTAGCCCAGGAGGTCCCAGCGCTCCGCCTGTACGTGCCACAGCAGGCTGGGCGAGGACGGGGGCAGGTGGGCCGCGACGGCCGCCTCGCGCCGCTGGGCGCGAATCTGCGGGTGGTCCACCGGCGCGCCCTTGACGAACACGCGGCGGGTGCGCGTCGTGAGGGTGGTCGCGATGCCGGAGTTGATCCCGGCCTCTGCGGTCGTTGCCGAGAGGATGGGGCCGGTATGTGCTTCGACTGCCGCGCGGACCGAGGCGGGCAGGCTGCGGAAGTCGGTGCGCTCGATTGCGATGACCATGCTCCTGGAACGTGCGGTGGTGGGGGCGCCCCCCCCCCCCCGCGGGCCCGGCCCGCCGCACCGCAAAGAAGAGATGAATAAAAAAACAAAAAAAAACCC
>NZ_JBSGYQ010000010.1:77770-145354 GCF_053610585.1 Streptomyces sp. NPDC054887
CACCCCCAAGCGCACCCGCACGCCCACCCGAACGCCTGGCCCGACCCCCCCACCCACCAGCTCACCCCCCACGGCCCCCGCCCCCCCCCCGGGGGGCGCCCACCACGGTCTCACGGGAAATCTAGTACGGCTGGTCGTCGCCCGCATTGCACGAGCACATGACGGTTTCGATCAGCTCGTCCAGGTCGCCGACGATGGTGATCTCGTCGTCGGAGAGCGGGCGCGGACTGATGGTGACGGGGACCGGTGCCGGCTTGGTCTCCGGGGTGGTAGCTACAGGGCTCATGACGGTTACCTCTCTGCGTGTTGGCAGTACCTGTTCCGTGGTGCCTTCGCCTCCTGGTAGAGCTTGGCCAGCGGCCGACAAGTCCAGCAGGTGCCGGACAGTTGGCAGCCGGAGCATCCACCGGTGCGAAGCATGAGTGAATCGGCGATGTCGCCGAGTCGGGTGAGCCCTTCCACGCCTTCCTCGATGAGGTTGATGTTCGGGTCGCGGCCGACCTTGCAGATCGAGGCGATACCGAACGGGTCGGCGTGGAAGAAGGTGTGGCCGGCGTTACAGCCGCTGAAGGGCTTCCGCTGGCGCAGGAAGTCCTCCGCCTGGGTCGGCAGGGGGTCAGCGCTGCCGCCGATGGTGGGCGCCATGTTCGAGTACGTCTGGTGCGGGAAGCCGTAGCTGTCGGCGAGCTCCCGCATGGCGTCGAGCTCGTGCGCGTTGGCATCCGCGACGATGAGGTTCAGCCGTACGGGCAGCTTCGCCTCCCGGGCGGCGGCCAGTCCTCGGGTGAAGCGACCGAAGGCGCCGCGGTTCCGCGTGAAGCCATCGTAGGTCTCTGCGGTGGCGCCGTAGACGCTGAGCGTGAGCCGGTAGGGGCGCTGGCGGCTGAGCAGGTCGAGGATCAGCGGTTTGGCAAGCTGTGACCCGTTGGAACTGATGGCGATCATCATGCCCAGCGCGTGGGCGCGGGCGTACACGGCCGCGAAGTGCCGGTCGATCAGTGGCTCACCTCCCGTGATCTGGAGCCACACCACCCCGGCGTCTCGCATGATCTCTAGCAGGCGTGACTTGTGGTCGAAGGACAGCCCTTCGAACTTCTTCTGCCCGAGGTAGCAGTGTGGGCAGTCGTAGTCACACCCCTTGTTGATCTCGTACGAGGCACGGGCGTACCCGTAGGGCGAGGGAGTACGGACGAGGACCGAGTCGCCGGTGGAGCGGCCGGCCAGGTCCAAGCCCCAGGCTTTGCGTGCGACCTCCTCGGCCCAGCCGGGTACCGGCAAAGCGTTGTCGGCAGCGTTCTGGATCTCCTGGTATCGGGCGGTGCCGATACGGACGCCGGATGCCTGGCCGGGGCGGAGGAGTAGATGCTCGCCTAAGAACGGGGCCGCGATCATGTCATGGTGCGTTGTCACTGATCCCACCTCTTCTGAGTGGTCGACGGACGCTGGACTGGAGGGCTTGAGCGGGGGCCCGTACCCGCCGGGGAGAGCTGTGAAGCGGTACGGGCCCCCGTTCCCGTGCGGCGGACTCGGAGTCTCGCCGGCCGGGACCGGCCGCGTGAATCGGCTCACGCGGCCGGGGTCAGTGAGATCGGACCAGCGGTCCGCTCCGGTGCCGGGTGCGCTCGGGTGCGTCCCATTCGCCGGCGAGCGTCCACGGCCAGGGGATGAGCCGGGCGCAGAGGTAGACGGTGTGGGGGATGGTGCTGGCTTGGACCTTGTTGAGGAGCTGCTTCTCCCACACCGACCAGGCGGGCGCGTCCATGCCCAGCTCTGCGGCCAGGTCGGCAGAGAGCCACCCTGCGGCCAGCCCGCTGACCGTCCAAAGCATGGGGCCGTCCAGGATGATCTCTGTGCGGCGTGGAAGCGGCGGCGGAATCTCCTGATGGACCACGGCCCGGTAGACGAGCTCGGGCCACCGCTTCGTACGAGCTCGCATCTTGGTCTTGACGCTGTCCGCGTAGTGCCCCATGTCGCGCCGCTCGTAGCCCCATGCCCTGTGACGCCTGCTGTCACCGAGGGCGAAGCTCGTAAGGAACGCCTTCTCGACCGGGGTCAGCGGGTGTATGGCGGGCGCGTAGTGAGGCGGCGCCGGTAAGGGTGCGAACACGGGGCTACTCCCATGCTTGGGTGACGATCAGTACGGGCGGCCTCTGCGAGGGGCATGTCCCCCTCCATGGCCAGCAGACGAGCCATCAACGGCTCCGGCCCCGGCCGGGGCCGGAGGAAGAATGGCACCTTCACGGCCACCCGCGATCTGCCGCCGGTGCCGCATCGCGGGCGATGGCTCTCGCGGCCAGGCGGTCGTGAATGCGCCTCTCAGCCTCTGCGCCCACCGTGCTCAGGGCTCGGACCAGGCGGGCGAGGTTCTGCGCGCGCAGAGCGTCTCTCCTCGCCGCGGCCTTGAGTCGCCGGTCGGCCTCCCCCTGCGTGACGACAGCGCGCCGGCGGATCGCGTCATCAGGCGGCAGAGCCCAGATGTGGGCGGCGAGGTCATCGCGCAGGGCCACAGCGTGCTGGGTGAGCTGCGTGATCGCTGCCTCAACGGTCTCGGAAGGCGGCTCTTGCCTGTCGCGGGTACTGAGATCCCAGCCCAGCACCGTGTTCGCCAGCGCCACAATCTCCACTGGGTACTGCGCGGTGCGTGTGCTCGGCTGGCCAGTCATGCCGAAGGCTCCTTTCAGGGGAAGGGCGGGGTTAGGCGCTGACGTAGTAACCCGGCCCATGGGGACCGTGCTCGTCGTGGCGCAGCGTGCCGTCGGCCACCAAGTGGCGGAACGCGCGCGGTATGCACTTCGGCTGGACGCCATGCGCGACGGCGAGGATTGAGGTCGGGATCGCCTGGCCCCGGTGGTAGACGCCGGCCCTGACCCGTGCTCGAACTTCCTTGACCAGGTACACGTCCTCGGGATGCACCTCGCCGGGCGCCAGGACCTCGCCGCGCTGGTGCATGCCCCAGACGATTTCACCGGCGCCGTCCAGGTGGACCAGTGCTGCCTTCAAGGTCGTGTACGGCACCGAGAGATCGTGGGCCAGGACGCGGGCGCTCGGGAGGGGGCCGCCCGGTGAGCAGTGCTGCGCGATGTACTTCCTGACCAGCCAGACGGCAGACGCCAGGCGCTGCTCCATGCCCCGGTCCACGGTGTCGGTGCGCATCGTCGTATCCGTATCTCGTCTCGAAGGGACCATCGCTGCCGGAACCGGATCCGTTCCGGCAGCGGGGGAGTGAACCGTGTCGCTGGCGTCCGAGGGCAGCGCCAGCGACACGGAGTCTCAAAGGGTGGTGCCGAGCTGGGCCGCGAGAGCGGCGTGAGGCGTCGGCTCGGGGCTGAAGTGGGTGAGGGCCTCGCGCAGCGGTCCGGCCGGCACGAGTCGGTCGCTCGCTGATCGCCGCAGCCAGTAAGGGCCGGGTGGCCTGTTGGTGCTCAAGGAGGGCAGGGTGATCACGTGCGGGGCGCCGAGGCATACGGCGTGGGAGTGAGGGGCCCACCGGCTCGACGTCCCGGGCGGGACCAGCCAGTACAGCCACCCGTTATCCGGGTCTGCGATGACCGGCCCGCATCCGTCTTGGACGACGTCCATCCGTGCGACGACGTCGTAGGCCTGGGGGCCTGCGCCTGTGATGACGACGTCGAACAGGCTGCCTCCCAGGCGCACGCGCGTGTCGCGGCGGGCCCGGACGTCCATGAGGGTTCGGAGTAACTCGGCCAGGTCGGCCATGTCGGCGGCCGGTTTCCGTGTCGGTCCTGACTGCTCGATCAGGTGATTCATCACCTCTTCGCCGGTCCGCAACGGCGTGGTCACGGCGTTCACAGCCCTACCCGGCCCTGGCGCATGGTGGCTCGCACGGTCTTGCCGTGGGAGCTACCCGGGAACCACGTAATGGCAGCCCCGAGGCGCTGCGCGCCTACGAGGCCCCGCCCCAGCTCCCCGTTGACGGCCTTCTCGAAGTCGGGGAACGACGGGTTCGGATCCGTGACGTCGATGAGCAGGTCGTGCGCCTTGGTGATGCGGAACCAGACGCCGACCTCGTGCCCGGTCTTCTCCGACAGGCCGCCGTGCTGCAGAGCGTTGTGGACGAGTACGTACAGAACGTCGATGGCGTCGCTCTGGTTGCCGTGCCAACTCAGCACGGTGAGCAGCATCCGGCCCCTGATCCGTGCCATGCTCACCGCGCTGGAGTCGGCGGGGAGCCGCAGGAACGCCTCGTGTAAGACCGACGTGGTCTCTGCGGGGCCGGCTTCCACCTCCGTACGTCCTTTGGCCACGGCGAGAGTGCACCAGGTCGTCGTGCCGTCGGGGCTGACGCCCCACTCCTCGGCCATGGCGTCGACGATGAGGAGCCCGCGGCCGTTCTTCTCCGTGTGTGTAGCGCGGCGCAGTACAGGACGCTGGGAAGAGCCGTCGCGCACCTCCATAACGAACTTCCCTCCGGTGAGGTACAGGCGCACACCGACGTCGTTGCCGTTCCCATACCGGAGGGCGTTGGTGACGAGCTCGGTTAACAAGAGTTCGGCGGTCTCCACGAGGTCCGGCCAGCCCCAGTGCTGCAGGATGGCTCGGACCACACGGCGAAGACGCGCCGGCCAGATGGCGTCTGCCTTACACAGCTCTTCCGTCCCGGGAACTGAGCCCCGTTCGAAAGACATGTCGAAGCCGTCACGCACCGCACGAGGTTTGGGGCTCGCCCACGTGGTGATCGCAGTCGTCGACATGCCGAGTCCTCCGAATTGGGTCATGGTCATCCGTGGTCGGGTGGGCCGCTGCTGTGACGCCAGGCAGCGCAGCGGCCCACCCTGGGGGTGACGGACAAGAGAGGCAGAGACTCCCCAGTCGGGGCCTTCTCTTGCCCGCCGAGATCAGTTAACTGCCGCTCATCAGCCAGGCACAGCCTCGGCAAGGGGTCTAAGCGTTCAACGCGTTCAACGGCTCAACTAGGCCATTCAGAACTAATGTTGAGACATGACCCGGTCGGAAAACACGAAGCTCGCACGCGCGATCGAGCAGTCAGGCTTGAGCTACAGCGCAGTCGCGCGCGGGGTCCAGGCGCTGGCAGCGGCGTCTGGCGACCCTTCTATCCGCACGAGCAAGTCGAACGTGTCGTACTGGGTCCAAGGAACGCCGCCCAAGCCCAATACCGCTCGCTACCTGCACGAGTTCCTCTCGCGCCAACTCGGCCGCACGATAACTCTTCGTGATCTGGGCCTCTCCACCCCCGATGACTGTTCCGAGTCGACCGACTTGGGGCTTACCGTCGAAGATGACCCGGTGGAGACGCTGGGGCGGATTGGGAGAGCTGACATCGAGCGACGAACCTTCTTGACCACAGCCGCTTACTCCGTGGCCGGAGCCGCCCTGCCCCTCGGGGTAGCCGGCGAGATCCAGTCCCGCACCGCGCGCGCGATCACCGGCGGCATCGCTGGCGCCGCCGAGGTGGAGGCCGTCCGTGACATGGTGAAGATGTTCACGGCAATGGACGAGCGCCACGGCGGACAGCACGGACGCAGCACAGTCGTCCAATACCTCACCGATGACGTGCAGTGCTTGTGTAACTCGCGCTTCCGAACTGAGGCCCTTCAGCGAGAAATGTTCTCAGCAGCCGCCTCGCTGGCCTACCTAGCCGGATGGAAGGCTTACGACGCCGGCGAGCACGGCCTGGCGCAGCGTTACTACCTTCAGGCGTTCAGCCTGGCGCGCTCAGGTAATCCCGCTGATCAGGCGTACGTCCTGCGCATCCTCGCCCACCACGGAATGGACAACGGCCGGCCGGAGCACGTGCTCGGGCTGGCAGATTCTGCGCTCAGCATGAGCCGTGGCACAGATCCAGCAACCGAGTCGCTGTTCGTCATCTGCCGCGCCCGCGCGCTCGCCGAGTCGGGGAAGGACGCTGACGCTCTGCGCGAGGCGGACCGTGCCCGCGACCTCGCAAGGGAAGGGCAAATCGGGGACATGACGGGGTGGGCAGCACTGTGGGGAGCGCCCGCAGCAACGGTCAACTCCCACACGGCGAAGATCTACGAGCGTGTCGGCGATCACGTAGCCGCCGAGCAGCATCACGCCCACGCGAGGAAGCGGTACGGATCGACGGCACATCAACGAATTGCCGCGCTGTCGGCCGCGGCCGAAGGCCACGCCCAACTACAGCAGGGGCAGATCGAGGCGGCGTGTGCAACGTGGGACAGGGCGTTGGACACGATGACCGGTATCCGCTCCTCCCGAACGCGAAAGGCCGTCCAGTCGATGCGCTCCGACCTTGGCCGATTCCGGACACGAGGCGCTCGTCCGGCCCTGGAACTCGATGAGCGAGCTCGAACCTGGCTGCGTGAGGCGGTCTGATACATACGGCGGAGATGTGGAGCCGGGGTGAGCAGCACACTCAGTGAGTGAGGGACCGCTGACGCGTCTACGGAATGCGAACCCTCGTCTCTGTCGTTGCCCAGCGCACCCCGGTGTCCTTGTCGCCACTCCAGATGTACTGGTGCTCTGGGGTGCGCGTCATGCCGAAGTCGTAGAGGCCCGGTGCGCCGGCGTCCTGCCACCTCTGCCATGCCTGCTCAGGCTCTTCGGCCAGGCGCCGGGGGCCGCCCTGGTACGCCACAGCGGGGCCAGCTTCCGGAGCTACGAGCGTGGCCCAGGAGGAGTGACCGTCGTGGAGCCAGGCGGTCACGCCCTGGTCGACCTCCGTCGATGCGAGCCTCGGGCAAGGTGACGCGCAGGGCGAACCGCAGGTTCCAGTCCGCGTGTAGTGGCTGCAGGTCTCGGTTGATGGGGTCTTCGGCCTCGGGGAGGCCCTGGCCGCGGACTTGGTCCCACGGCTTGCCCTGGTCCGTGCCGCGGTTGGGCATGAACATTGCGAGGCCCTGCATCCATCCGCTGGCCGACTGGCCGTCAGGGGCAACGGTGAGCGCCACATGACCGAGCCGGCCCCAGGGGGTAACGATGCGGCCTCCCGGCCGCACCTGCTCTACCCATGGCCACGGCACGAGGTCGACCGCGTACGTCGCGATGCGACGGTCATATAGCCGATGGCTCTGTCCATGAGAACGGGCTCTGGCTCAACTTCTGTGACGCGGCCACTCTCCGTGACTGCTGGGCCTCTTCGAGCTGTGGGTGAAGTCGCCTGAAAATGATCCCTGGGCAACGCAGTTGGGCTGAATGTTCAGGGCCGTGGAAGAGGTCCTGCTCCGGCTCAAGGAGTTACTGTTCCCGTCGATCGCAGCCATCGCGGTGCTGTCGGTAGACGTGAACATCGCGATCGTGCGCGTTGACGCGCAATGCACCGCCGAAGGCGCCGTGTGCCCAATCTGTGGCACCTGGTCGAACCGGGTTCACGGTTCCTACCCGCGGTTTCCTGCTGATGTTCCCAGCGGAGGCCGACGGGTTGTCCTTCAATTGAAGGTCCGACGGTTCACCTGTGGAAACTCGGACTGCGCACGCCGTACCTTCGTCGAGCAGATACCGGGCCTGACGCGCCGGCACAGTCAGCGGACCGAACGGTTGCGCTCGACCCTGGCGTCGGTCGGCTTGGCGCTCGCGGGCCGGGCCGGGGCCCGTATCGCCGGCGTTCTCGGCGTTTCCGTCAGCCGCAGCACGGTGCTTCGTCTGGTGGACGCGCTTCCCGAGCCCGAGGTGGCCGCACCACGGGTTATCGGCGTTGACGAGTACGCGACCCGGAAGGGCCGCCACTACGGCACAGTCCTCATCGACATCGAGACCCGCCGCCCCATCGACCTGCTGCCCGACCGGGAGGCGTGCAGCCTGGCGGCCTGGCTCGCCACGCGGCCGAGCGTTGAGGTGATCTGCCGTGACCGGGCGCCGTTCTTCGCCGAAGGTGCCACCGTCGGCGCTCCACAGGCGGTCCAGGTCGCGGACCGCTGGCACCTCTGGCACAACGTGAGCGAGGCTGCCGAACGGGCCGTCGCTCAGCACCGCCGCTGCCTCCGCGCCCTTGTCACGGCCGCCCCCGATCCCGATCCGGAGCCTGCGCCGGAGAAAGATCCCTCTGGCTCGCCATGGCCGACCGGCCATCGTTTCGCCGACCGCACCAGGGCCCGGCACGCCGACGTCCACGCACTGCTGGAAGCCGGGCACAGCCGTCGCTCGGTCCAGCGGCAGCTCGGAATGACCTGGCGGACCGTCAAGCAGCTCGCCGAGGCCAAGGCTCCGGAGGAGCTGTTCACCGGCCAGTGGCAGAACCGGCCCTCGGTCCTCGATGATTACAAGCCCTACCTGGACGACCGGTGGAATGAGGGCTGCACTAACGCCTGGAAGCTGTGGGAAGAGATCGTGCCGCTCGGCTACAAGGGCAGCTACCAGCGCGTCCGCGCCTACCTGCACAAGAAGCGCACTTCCCCACGACCGGTAGTCGCCCGGCCGCCCTCACCCCGAACGGTCGCCGGATGGATTCTCCGGCGACCGGAAACCCTTCCCGAGCCCGAACAACTGCTGCTCAAAACCGTGCGCACCCACTGCCCCGAGATCGACGCGCTCACCCGACACGTCCGCGCTTTCGCCGTCATGCTGACCGAGCGCCAGGGCGAGCGTCTTCCGGACTGGCTCGTCGCCGTCCGGCAGGACGATCTGCCCAGTCTCCACACCCTTGCCGCCGGCATCGACCGCGACCGCGATGCCGTCATCGCCGGTCTCACCCTGCCCTGGAGCTCGGGCGCAGTTGAAGGCCATGTCAACCGCATCAAAATGATCAAGCGGCAGATGTATGGACGCGCTGGCTTCAACCTCCTGCGCAAGCGGGTGCTGCTTGCCCCCTGAGCGCACTGTCAGTGGCCAGTGCGACGATCCCCAGACGACCGCGCGAGGAGAGACATGGGCACTTGGGACATCGGCCCCTTCGACAACGACACCGCCGCCGATTTCGCCGGTGACCTGGACGAGGCAGCACTGGAAGAGCGCGAAGCCATGATCCGGGGCGTGCTCAAGCGTGCCGCCGGGCCCGCGGACTTCCTGGGTATCTACGACGGCGAGCGAGCCGTGGGCGCGGCGGCTCTGGTCGTTGCCCAGCATTCTGACTGCGATCGGCCGTGTTCGAACTATGGCCCTTCGGAGCCGCTACCGGAGTTGCCTGCAGACCTTCGAATGCTCGCCGTCGACGCCCTGGATCAAGTGGTTTCCAACCGGTCTGAACTCGCCGAGCTGTGGGCCGAAGCCGCGAACTGGTCGAAGTGGCGCCAGGACATCACCCGCCTCCGCGACGTCCTCGACCCTCCGATCCCGCCACAAGAGGAAGTCCTGTTCGAGATCTAATCGGTGACCCGCAGTCACGGATCACAGAACCTGAGCCAGAACCCCTTCTCATGAACAAAGCCAGGCCGATGAGGCGAGAAGCCCTGGGTGCCGTCGCCCACCTCCACGGCCACCTCGGCGCCGACCGCCTTGAGGCACTCCCGCGCGGCATTCGCCAGGTCCGGGTCGGCCTCCCCGCTGGTCACCTGGCCCGGTCCGGCGCGTGCGCTCAGCAGCGCAGCGTTCCAGCCGAGTCCTGTGCCGAGCTCCAATACGCGGTGGCCGGGTTCTGCCATCAGGGAGTCGAGCATGTCCACCACGACTGACTGTGGGAAAGCCCCCGCCACCGCCCAGCGGCACTCGCCGGAAGTAGAAGCCCGTGGACGAGTTCACTGCAGCACGGCACCGGCTGGCGCACGTCGTGGACGCCCGAGGTGCCTGGCCCGCTGGTTCCCCGTGGGTCCGCCAGGCTGTCGAGGATTTGCCGCGTCACCGCTTCACCCCTGGACGAGTGTGGTCTGGGACGGCTCGGAATAGGCATCGGTAGGGCTGCCGAGTCGAAGCACCTCCTTCACGATCATGCGATGGTCTCGATCCGCGCCCGGCGGCCGGACCCCAAGGAATCATGGCAACCTGTCGGCGGACACGATGCTGGCTCACATCGTCGCGGCCGACACCCTCTACACCCTGTACTCCATGGAGGAGGTGTCCGCCCGGCTCGGGTGGGCTGGGAGCCGCGCGAGGTGACGCCCAGCCGCCGGCCCGTCATGGAAATTGCTGGGATCGACCAGCGGCTCATCAGCTGGCAGTCGACCCGACGCCAGCAGATCGAGGACGCCATGTCCGTCCTGACAGCCGCGTACGAGAAGAAGCACGGGCACACGCCGGGGGAGCGGGCCGCCCACGCGCTGGGCTGCCAAGCCGCCGACCGCAGCCGCCCGCCCAAGCGCACCGAGCTGCTGTCGCTGACCGAGCTGCGCAAGCGGTGGCGCACCTCAGCGATCCGGGCCTACAGCGCCGACGTCGTCGACCAACTCGCACAGCGGGCGCGGGTGGCGGCCGCGGCGGTATGGGCGCGGGTGCGGCCGGTGGTCAACATCGTCCTGGCGGCCGTCGACGTCGTCGCCGTGGTGTACGTGATGCGTGGCAGCTTCAAGCGCCACCACCTGCTCGCCGAAGCGCGCCGCTATCTCTCCTACGTCCTGCGCGGCCAGCCCCACCAGGCGGGCCTGGACGAACAGATCGTGCAGACCGTCGTCGACTACACCCGCCCCGTCGGGCGGGGCCGGATGATGACCGCCGGTCTGCGCGCCCTGTACCCGCGCGACACCGATGACCAGGCCGTGCTGCGCCCGCTGACCCGCAACCGGATCGCTCCTCTCTACGAGCGGGCTCGCCTGGCAGCCGGAGCGCTGAGTGCCCGGGTCCATGCGGTGCGCCGCTCGGAGCGCCTGGGTTCCCGTGCCCGCACACCGTCGCCGTGCCCGGCACCTCGAGGTCTCGCCCGCATCCGTCGCGCACGGCCCGGAAGGCCGGCCTGGGCCAGGAGCAGAAGCGGGAACCGATGTCGCCGCGCTGGAGCAGACCCGCGCCACGATCGCGGCCGCCGCCAAGATGGCCGCCAAGCTCCAGGACGGTGTCCGTCAGCGGGCCGTCGCCACCCGCCCCGGCGCCGTCCCCGCCGTCACACACCCAGCAGCCCGGCGTGCAGCAGACGCCGGGCCGGACACCCACTGGAGGAGTCGCATGAGCACACCGGAGGAGAACCCGGAGATTCCGGGACTCGAGGACGCTCTCGCCCGAGCCCGCGCAGCCCACAAGGAGATGGCCGCCGCGCTCGACGAGGACCAGGAGCCCGGGGTGGCTGCCGGTCTGGAAGCGGCCCCGGAAGCACAAGTCGAAGGCGGTGCAGAAGCTGGAGGTGCACAAGCAGCGGCGGCGGCTCCAGGACGCCGGGAAGCGCCGCCTCGCGGCCGGGGAGTCCCGCCGGCCCCGGTCCCGGCAGAACCGGATCGGCATCGCGGCCGCGCGCCGCGATGCCCGCGCCCTGTCCCGGGTGCGGCATTCAAGTGCCTGGCTGTGGTGACGATGCCGGGCATCGTCCACCGAGTGGACCGCTCGATGTTCAGCATCCAGTGGACGATGCCCGGCATCGGGTGCAGAACATCGGGTGGACTCCACTCCCGTGCGCACCGGATGACGGTGGACTCCACTCCCGTGCGCACCACGATGTTCCGCACCGCACCCGGTGCGCCTCGCGACGATGCCTGGCACTCTCGCGCGCACCACGATGTCGAGCATCCGATGTTCCGCACCGCACGCGATGCGCACCGCCCGGATCGCGCGCACCAGTCGACGATGCCGGGCACTCTCGTGCGCACCACGATGCCCTGCATCCGATGTTCTGCACCGCACCCGGTGCGCACCGCCCGGGTCGTGCGCACTGGCGGCCCGACCCCTTGTCCGCCTCCGGCCGGGCGAACCGGCCCCCCTTGTCCGCCTCCAGGCAGGCCAGCCGGAGCGAGCGCACGTTTCCCCTTGACCACCTTCGCTACCGGAGCGTTTCCCCTTGACAGAGCCGGTCTCGGCCGCCGATCAGATCGAAGTCAAGGGGGTGTGTGATATAGGAGTCCGCCCCCACCTGAGGACGGCGATCAGCGACATGATGCGCGCACTCGATACACGCGACGCACGGTGCGCACCGCACCTTCCGATAGGTGGGCGCACCGGATGCGCGCGGCACGGTCCACGGTGCGCAGGGAGCACCGCACCTCCCGCCGGTGGCGCGCGCACGATGCGCATCACCGGCGGGCTCGGTGCACACTGCACGCCGGTGGTGCGTTCCACGGGTGCACCGGCCGGTGCGGGGTGCACTCCGATCGCCTGCTCTATCCCGATGGCCTCCAGTTGGCGGAGTACGCCGGTGACGTTGCCGGGCTCCTCCGTGAGGATGTTCTGGGTGAAGCGGACGATGGTGTCGGCGATGCCCGGCGCATTGGCCAGGCACTCGCCGTGGCAGAGGAGCTCCAGCAGCAGTCGCCCGAGTGCCGCTGCCAGGAAGGAGTGCGCGCACGGCTCCCTGTCGCAGTCGTCCACGGCGGTGACCGGGATGAAGACGCGCGCGGCGCCGTCCAGGAGCAGCGGGTGGAGCTCCGGGCCCGTGTCGTTGGCGACCGCGCAGGCGGTGTCGATGTCGTCGGCCTGCAACGCCCGGATGTAGGCGAAGGCGTCGGCGACGTCTTGCGGTTCCATCGGGGCGAGCGGCGCGGTGACGGTGTTCTCGGGCATGAGGGCTCCTCACGTACGGGCCGCCCTACTGATCGCGGCGACCTCACAACCGATGCTCTGGGCGCGGCCCTGTGGACAGAGTCCGCGCACCGACGGTGAGCGCCGTCCCGCGGCCGTCGCGCCGCGTTTCCCCTTGACCACGTTGGCTACGTGCGACATACCGCCGATTTCGATGGGGGGAGAGATCTCCGTCCCGGCACGCTGAGCGACGACCCGGGGAAGAGCCGCTGCCGCCCGGGGCGCGCCGCTGGGAGACTTCGTGGATGACCACGCAGCGGCTGCCGTTCCCGCTCCCGGATGAACGCGCCCACCACTTCGTCGACAGCTACGCCGACATGCACGACCTCGTTGAGGACCTGGTCGTGCCCGACGGCGCTCCCGAGGCCGCGGAGACGGTTCTGCGCACCGCCCGCGAGCTGCTGCGCCAGTCGTACTACTGCAACGAGTTCTCCACCGTGGCGGTCATGCACTCCCTGATCGCTGTCGAGATCGTGCTGCGCGACCGCATCCCGGACGCGGGCAAGAAGCCGCTGCACGGGCTCATCAGCAGGGCGCCGACGCATGCATCCTGACGGCTCGGCAGGCGGAGTACCTCGACTACGGTCGGCAGATCCGCAACGGCATGGCGCACGGCAGGACCACGCACGCGGTGATGCCGCCGGCCATGGCGGCGGAGATGGTGACGACCTCGTTCACGATCGTCTCCGAGCTCTGCGCGGCGCCCGCCGGATGATCACGGCTCGGTAACGGTGCTCGGGCGGATGTCACACCGTTGGATTTCGCCACACCTCTAGCAAGTGACGGGGGATTTCCATCCGGGCCCCCGCGCTACCTGCGTGAGGAGCCTCGCCATGACGTACACCAGCAGCGCCCGGCAGCCCGATCCGGAGCCGCGCCTGACCTGGACAAGGGGTGCTGAGCGCCCTGTGGGCGGCCCGGAATCCAGTGCCGCGTCCAGTGCCGTGAACGATTCCAACGTCGTTCCCATCACCGCAGCCCAGCCTGCCCGTAAGGGGGCCTCACGGCAGGCTGACACCTCTCTAACTTCACCTGAGACACCGGCGAAGGGGAAGAGGTCTACTCCCACAGCCGGGAAGGTGAGGGCTGATGCCTTGAGGTTGCTGGGGTGTGTGCGGATAGCGACGGTTCGGCAGATGGCTCAGGTGATCACGAAGGATGAGTCGGACGGCCGGTCGTACGTGCGCAGGGCGATGAAGCAGTTGGCGGAGCTGGGGCTGGCGGAGACGAACGGCAAGGTGGGCAAGGAGCAGATCTGGAACCTGACGGTGGCGGGGCAGAAGGCTCTGGCTGCAGGCAATGAGCTGCCGCCGCGTCCGAAGGCCGGCACCGGAGCGAAGGCCGTTCGAGCCGGGTTCGGCCCTCACGCTGTCGCGGTGACGGAGTTGATCCTCGCCTACACCGACACGGTCCTCTCCGGCCGCCGCGAGTACCTGACCGACTGGCAGGTGGAGGTCAACCACGCCATCAGGGAGACCGGCCTCAGCTTCAACACCGACGCCGTCCTCGCCGTCCCGACCAAGACCAGCGAGGTGCGTCTCTTCGAGCTCGACAACGGCACCATGTCCCAGGCCCGCCTCGCGAAGGAGGTCTGGGACTACGAGCGCTACGCCGGGCACCGCACGTGGGAGGGAGCCCGCGGCACCAACGGGCGCACGTTCCCGTTCTGGCAGCGCCACCGCTACACCCGCTCCGAGCGCTTCCCGCTGCTGTATGTCGTCCTGGCGGGGAAGGAGGAGCACCTGCTCGACAACCGCCGCCAGGCGCTCACCGCCGACGTGAAGGGCATTACCGTCGCGGTGTGGGTGAACACCTTGCCCCGGCTGATGCGCGGCGAGCCCTGGTACGAGATCGGCGTCGACGACCCGGACCGGCGCCGCCAGCGCTATCCCGAGCCTGTCGGCCGCTGACGCCACGCGCGACGCCGGACACGCCCCCGTTGTGGAGGGGCTGTCCGGCGTCCGGCCCGGCGGGCGGAACGGGCACCGAAGTCCCCGCGCCACCGCGCGGGACAAACGGGCCACCCGACGGCCACAGCCCAGAGGAGGCCGTACACAAGCCGTATGAAACGCAGCCGAGAAGAAGCCATCACCCCCGGCCTGCCGGGTGATCTGTGGCACGCCCTGGCCGAACTTCAGCACACCCATCCTGACCCGGTGGGCCGCGTCGGGCCGCTCGCTCGTCCGGCCGGACTGCTGTCCTTCACCGCGGCAGCCGACACCACCCTCGCGGCCCGGGTGCAGCTGACCGGCGCGGAGACGATGCACCAAGTGAACGAGACGCTCCGCGCGATGACCGGCAACCTCCCCCACGCCCACGCCCACGCCCACGTCACCGGCCCCGGCGTCGCCCTGGAGCTCACGCTCGGCAGACGGCAGGAGCTCCCGATCCACGCGGCGCACACCACCGGCCTCACCCGGCTCTTCCGACACGCCGCCGGAACCATCGGCGCCCGCAGCACACCAGGAGGCGGCCGGTGCTTCCACTGCCACGGGACCGGACGTGCCCGCCCGCTGTGGGAGCCGGCGGCCGGGCAAGCCTGAGCGGCTGGGCAAGCTGCCCCGAACGGCGGCTTGCGCGGCCTACCCACCCCGCCCCCGGCGCGCTGAGGTGGTGCCCGTCCGGCTGGACGTCCCCGCCGGGCTCGCTAGGGAGGCACCGGTGAAGACCTTCACGACGGGGGAGACGGCCATTCGGCGCGACGGCACCGCCCCGGGCACGTGTGGAGCGAGCAAGCACTACGCGTCCTCACCGACACCAGCGAGGCGCTGGTGACCGCCTGCGCGCCCGGTGCTCAGGCGCTGTGGCCGGCCCTGTACACCGAGGCCCGCGCCGACGGTGACCGGTCGGTCCGTACGGAGACGTTCGACGCGATGGCGACGGGGGAGTGGGGGCTCGCGCTCGGCAGGCAGCCGACTCACACGCCACGGTCGACCAGGTCATCGGCGTCCTCATCGCGGTCCAGCACGCTCCGCCGGCCGGCGGGTTCGGGTGCTGCGCGAGGTCTCCGAGCACACCGACATCGAACTGCGCATGGTCGCTGAAACGGTGGTTGCCTGGGCACTGGGGAGGCGCTGCCGCAGGCGGTGGCCCCTGCTTGGCCTGGCCGTGCAGGCGCAGCTGACGACCCCGTGACCCGGATCAGAGGTGGGCATATCACCGAGGGCTGCTCCTGGCGGCATGTGCGGTTGGCGTCGGTGGGAGTGATCCAGCACGCATGCGGGCAGGTCCTTCGGCGAAGGACGCCGCGATCATGGCCGATGAGGGGCGGAACTCCGGATTGGGCTTCCGAGGTCAGGGCAGGCGCTGGCCGGCATCGCGGACATCCGAAGGAACGGAGCAGTGGTCATGGCGGTGCAGGGCGCGGACGTGCTGGTGATCGGCGCTGGGGTGGTGGGTCGTTCGATCGCGTTCGCGATCGCTTCCGCGGATCCGACTGTGCGGGTGGTGTTGGCCGGCGACACCGGTGGTGGGGCAGCGTCTGGTGCGGCGGGTGCCATGCTCGGCGCCCTGGGTGAGGTCACTGCCCAGGGCGCACGAACTCGGCACGGACGGTTACGCACCGAGCTCGCGGTCACCGCGGCCAGACGTTGGCCGCTGTGGCGGGAGCAGGTACGCGCCCGCGCGGGTACCGGCGCCCCGCCAGCGGACGGGTACGGCAGGGGTACGTTCGTCGCCCTGAACGCCGTTTCCTCACATCTGGACGACGCTGCCTTCACCGCGATCGCCCAGGCCGCAGCGGAGCACAAGCTGGGCTGCCAGGAAACCGACCCTGCGGACATCCCCGGCTACCATCCGCTGGACAACGACCGTGCCCTGCGCGCCTGGTACCTCCCCGAGGAAGGCTTCCTCGACGCCCGGGCCTGGCTGGCCACCCTGGACGCCGCCCTGGAAACCCTGCCGAACGTCATCCGCACACCGGCCGGCACGCTCACCGCCCCACCCGCCCGCGGCTACCACCTGGCCACGCCCGCCGGCGTATTCCGGGCCCCGCGCACGGTGGTGGCGGCCGGCGCGTGGACCACCCCGATCCTGCAGGCCCTCGATCCGCACCTGCCCGTCGTACCCATCCTGGCCGCGGCCGGCACCGCCCTCACCGTACAAGGACAGCAGCCGCTGACGGCTGTGATCCGAACCCCCAACCGGGCATACGCCTGCGGCCTGCACGCCGTTCCCCAGGCAGACGGATCCCACTACATCGGCGCCAGCGCCCAACCCCGCCTGACCCCCAACTGCCACCCGACAGCCGGGTCCCTGCGCTTCCTCCTCGACAGCGCGCTCAGCCAGCTCAACCACCACCTGACCACAGCCGCCGTTGTCCAGACCCACCACGGCAATAGGCCCATCGCTCTGGACGGGCACCCGGTCATCGGCCCCACCCCCAAGGACGGCCTGTGGGTGGCCTCGGGCACGCACCGCGACGGCCTCCACGCCTCACCCCTCATCGCCGCCGCGATGGCCGACGCCCTCCTGTCCTGCGCAAGCACGGCCACCGCGCTTCCCGGACCGTTCGCAGCGTTCGCCCCGATCCGTACGCTGATCGCGGACCTCACCTGCGAGGAAGCGGCCACCGAAGCCGCCGCCCACCACGGCGCACTGGCGGCCGAAGCCCGGATGCGCCCCCCTCTGACCGGAGCCTGGCCGCAAAACCTCACCGACGCCTACAAGGATTTGATCGACCGCGCCTACGCAGCCATGCCCGACGGATACATCCCGCCGCCCGACCTCGCTCCCCTCGCCTACGAGGAAAGCGGGCCGGCTCTCGCTCAACTGGCCGCCGCTCACCTGGACCGCCACGCCGCCCATTCCAGGTAGAAAACCGCAGATTCCCCATCGTCGCTCTGGGGCGAGTGACGCAGGGGCCGCCGTACTGATTCGGCGGCCGGTGCGGCAGTGCGAGTAGGGTTCGTCGCCTCGGTAGAGGGGTCCTGTAGATTGTTGACGCAGGAGTCATCTCCATCGCGGCGGGTGACCGGTGTCGACCAGTTGGAAGTGGTCGCCGGTGTAGAAGGCGTCGCCGTAGTAGTGGACGGTGGGCGGGAGCAGGCCCTCTTCCATGCCGGAGTTCCTGAACGTGTGCCGCGCGGCTTCGTGGAGGTCCGCGGGCGTGACGCCGAGACGTTCGTGCGCGAGGGCGGCCAGGTGGTCCAGGGCATGGCCCATGAAGCTGTCGTAGGTGAGGCTGAAGACTACGGCTGCGGCGAAGGGCACGTCACGGGAGATCACAGAGGCGGGCGGCAGCGGCCCGGGCAGGCCCTTGCGGTTGCGGATTTGCGGGTCGGTGTGGATTTCGCAGTCCCGGTAGAGGATCTCCAAGCTCCGGCCGTTACGTGTGAAGGACACCAGGGTGTTCTGGCCGTGCAGCTCCAGCGCGCACCCGGTCGCCAGCAGCGTCCGTGTCCACAGGCGGACCATGGGGCGCACAATGCGTTCGGTGATGTAGTCCCCGGCTGCTTCTCCCGCAGCGGCCACCAGCTGCTCGAGCAGTGACCGGTCGCCCGGAGCGTGCAGGTCCTGACCGTAGAGGGCGAACAGCGGCACGGTGAACCGCTCCGGGGTTGCCGACAGCACGGGCGGCTCGCGCACAACAAAGCCCCAGGCCTCGCTCCCGGAGCCGAAGACTCCCGCGCACACGTCGGTCAGGAGCGGAACGCCCGCCACGGCGAGTTGCTCGGCCACCCACAGCTGCAGTTCGAGCTCCTCCCGGCGCTGCTGGCGGGTGAATCGCGAGAGCCGCCGGGGGTAATGAAGCTTCAGCAGGTGCCCGCCGGCCGGCTGACCGCCCACCGCCAGTACCGACACAGTGCGGGTGTTCGCCAGGGGCACTACCTCAAGGCGCGGGCCCGCCTCACAGCCCAGCAGTTCGGTGCGCCCGGCGAGGCCTTCGAAGGACAACGTGTCCGGGTGCACGGGCAGTACCAGGTGCCCTGTGGCGTGATAGAAGGCGGGGAGCGTCGAGACAATGTCGTTGGTGAGCAGCTCGCCATGCCCGTCGGGCACCAGGAAACTGGGCAGGGTAAAGGAGCCGGCGCCCCGCTGTGGGTGGCAGGCCGCGGAGACGTCCGCGTCATTGGCGAACCTGCTGTAGGCGCGTGTCCCCTCTCCGAGATACCGCTCCGCATAGTGCCAGACCCGCACCGGATCGTCTAAGTCCTCAAGCCTCACGATGGCATCGTAGGGGCGCCTGCGAAGGCACACCGTGCCGACGGCGGAATTTGAGCGCCGGCCTGGGCCAGCCGGCACCAGGCGTCTTTCAGTGCCACAGGGGTGCGCTTCAGCGCCCGACCGTGTCACTTCACAGGTGAATGCGTTGGGCCGGTATGAACCGCTTTACTTCCGCGGCCCCGCGGCCCCTGCCCGCTGCGCGGGGCACGCTCGCAGAATCAGGCGTCCGGGGTGCCCGCAGGTCGAGGACCATCAGCAGCCTGTCAGCAGCCGTTGCTGCCGCTGTCCTAGCGGTGGTGACGATGGCCGTCCCAGTGAGCGGCCACACCGCCACCCCATCGCGTTCTCCCGTCACGAGCCTCGGAAGGAATTCCAGTGCGGTCCCGACACCCGCGCGCGCAGATCCGGGCCCGGTGGGGAAGCTCTTCGGCGCGAAGATCCGGCGCATCCCCACCACACGCCGCGTGGTCGCGCTGACGTTCAACGCGGCGTGGGACACCACTGGGGTGGCCACGGCCTTGAACGTGCTGCGCAGGCACAAGGCGCCGGCCACGTTCTTCTTGACCGGGCAGTACGCCGAACGCCATCCGATGGCGGCACGAGCGATGGCGGCGGAACACGGGATCGGCAACCACTCCTACAGCCACCCGCAGTTCGACGGCCTCACTCGCTGGGAAGTGGAAGAGGAAGTTCTGCGGGCGGACCGGGCGATCCGTCAGGCCACTGGGGTGGTACCGCTGCCGTTCTTCCGTTTCCCTTACAGCGCCACCACCCCGCAAGGGATCGCGGACGTAAACGCACTGGGCTTCGCGGACATCGAGTTCACCGCTGATACCAAGGGCTACCTCGGAACCGCAGGCGGCATGACCATGAGGAAGACCGTCAACCGGGCCCTGGACGCCCTGACGCCCGGGGCGATCTTGCAGATGCACGTCGGCACCCCCGACGGGCATGGATCAGCCCTCGACGTTCAGGCCCTTTCGCAGATCATCAACGGCATCCACGCCCGCGGGTACCAGATCACCGACCTGCGCATCCTTCTCAACGGCTGAAGGGCAGCGCGGGCAACTGCCCGAGACCAGGACAGGCGCTACGCGAGAACCCCAGGCGAACGTGTGTCCACAGCCTCAAATCCGCGCCTGAAGCCAGGCTTCAGCTCATCGAGCTCGAACGGGCGGCGTAGACAACTGCCCGTGCCGTTGAGATGAAGCCCCCTGGCTTCGTCCAGCGCCACCCCTGCCCCCTCCAAGGCCTTCCCGCGGCTGCACGTCGTCCTGGCAGCAAGGCCGAGCACCTGCTCGACAACCGCCGCCAGGCGCTCACCGCCGCCGTCCAGGGCATCACCATCGCGGTGCGGGTGAACACCCTGCCCCGACTGCAGCGCGGCCAGCCCTGGTATGAGATCGGCGTCGACGACCCGAACCGGCGCCGCGCCCGCTGCCCTGGGCCCACCGGCCGCTGACCGCCACGCCGCCTGGTGGGCAAGCCCAAGGGGAGCCTGGGCAAGCCGCCCCGACCAGCGGCTTGCCCAGGCTGGCTCGAGCCCGCCAGCAGGGCCGCGTCGGTTACGTTCCCCATGCGGGCTTCTCGGCAAGTCCGTTGCCGGCCGAGGACCGGTCACCGGCTCGGTCGGGAGTTGCACGAGTCGGTCACGGCGCTGACCTGCTGACGCTTGGCCGCCCGCGGCGAGAGGGCCGATGCCTGAGACAGCGCGAGGCACTGTGCCCGCGTCGGCACACCTTCCGCACGACTTCCCGAACGCTCGAACGGCTGCGAGTCGGCGCCCCCCGCCCGGACCACGACCAAGTGGTCCGACTGTCCCCGTAGCACAGGATGCGCGTCGTACCAAGCTGGTGCCAAGACGACTCCAGGGTCGTGACCTGGGCCGTTGTTCGTCGTTGCATCGGACATGAAGAAGATCGTTACTGCCGCCGCGCTGGCCCTTGCCGGTGCGGGTCTCGCCTCGCCGGCGCACGCTGACAACGGATCCGACTTCGGTGGTGGCGTCGCCGCCAACGCCTGGAACTTCACGGCCGCTGCCGTGTGCCTGCAGGAAGTTGCGGTCGTGCCCGTTCTTGGCGACTGGACGGGTGACCACGCCAGGAACTGCTCCATCGGCAACGTCATCGACGGGAAGTAGCGCAGCCCCCGGAGCCTCCTCCCCGAAGCCTTCTCCCGGAGACCTCTGCTTCCGCACCGCTGACCGCCCGCCTCTCAACGGCGGCTGAGCACCGCTGCCGAAAGCCGGCTGCGCCACCTGCTCCAGATCTCAACTCGCCGCTACGTAGCGGATCGTCCTGTTTCCTGACTGAGGAGCCCTTGTGTTTTGTCGTCGCCCCCTGAGCGGGCGTGCTGTGGCAGCGTTCACCGCCGCGGCCTGCGCAACGCTCACCGTGCACGTGTCCTCCGGCGATGCGGCCGCCGATCAGCTGCGTACGCGCGGGCAGCAGCCGCGTGTCCTGGCTGCCAAGAACGGTGACGTGCTCAGCTCGGAGCCGGGTGCCTTCTACCTGGATGCACTCAAGGTGTTCAAGGCCGATGCGAGCGTGCATCGGATCATGTACCGCACGACCGACCGGGCCGGGAAGGCCATCGCCGTCACCGGCACCGTGCTGAACCCAAAAGTGTCCCCTCACGGCCAGCGCCCGATCGTCGCCTTCGCCCCCGGCACCCAGGGCCTGGCGGACAAGTGCGCCCCCTCGCGTCAGATGGCCGAAGGTACCGAGTACGAGGCGCTGCCCATCAAGAAGCTCCTCGACCAGGGCTATGCCGTGGTGGTGACGGACTACCAGGGGCTGGGCACACCCGGCGTCCACACGTACATGACCCGTGAGGCGCAGGGCCGCGCCGTCCTGGACTCTCTCCGCGCGGCGCAGCGCCTGGACGCCGTAGACCTCCCGGACGCCGGTCCAGTCGCGCTGTACGGCTACTCCCAGGGCGGCGGCGCCACCGCGTCCGCCGCCGAACTGGCCCCCACCTACGCGCCCGAGCTGGAGATCAAGGGCGCCGTCGTCGGAGCCCCGCCCGCGGACATGAACAAGGTGGCCGAGAGCATGGACGGCTCCGCCTACGGGGCGTTCTTCAACTACGCGCTCTCGGGCCTTGCCACCGCGTACGGCATCGACATCGACCCGTACCTCAACGCCCACGGCAAGCGCGTGACGAGCGACCTGCGGGACAACCTGTGCACGACCCAGGCTCTCGCCAAGTACCCCTTCTTGAACTCGCGTTTCCTGACCGTAGACGGGCGCCCGCTCACCGAGCGCCTCACGCGCGCCCCGTGGGACAAGATCGTGGCCGAGCAGCAGCTCGGCAAGCGCAAGCCCGCGGTGCCGGTCCTGCTCTCCCACAGCGCCCTGGACGACGTCATCCCCCAGAAGGTCGGCAAGAACCTGGCCGCCGACTGGTGCAGCCGGGGCGCGGTGGTGAAGTTCGTCGGCAACCACATCCCCGGCCACATCGCCGCGACCGAGGGTGCCGGCGCCGCGGGCCTGCCCTGGCTCGCGGACCGCTTCAAAAACAGGACCGCACCAAGTACCTGCTGACCCGGGCGACCCCCCTGCGCCTCCATCCGCAGACCCTGCGGATGGAGCCAGGGCGATGGAGCCCTTCATGTCGCTGTTCGCCGCGCGCCTGCGCCCACCACCCCAAGCCACCCGCTGATACCTTCCGGCACGATGCGGTTGGGCGCGCATGGTGCCTCTCGCCGAAGCCTGGGACGCCGGGGCCGGGGCCTGGTCGGCGAAGGAGCGGGAAGCGTAGGCGAACGACCTCGGGTACGACCGGGCCCTGATCGCGGTCACTGCTCGCTCCAATCGGTCCAAGGTCGGCCGGGACCCGGCGACGTGGCTGCCGCCGCAGGAGGCGTACCGCTGCCAGTACCTGAGCGATTGGGTGGCGGTGAAGATGCGGTGGCAGCTCACGGTGGACGACGCGGGACGCCGCGCACTCACTGACGGTTTGGCCGGGTGCCCGAACGCACCGGTGAAGGTGACGCTCGCCCGGTAGCCCCCGCGGCCGCCATGCCGGGATGCTGACATCGGGTCATGGGACTCTCGAGCTGCGTCGGGTGAAGCGGGGGAGTGTCTGCTCCGGCCTGTGCATCCGGCGTGCGCTGGCGGAGCGGGCGGCCGCTGGTGAGCTGCGGCACCCACCCAACTGGTGGTTTAACCGTAACGCTATGTAAGTAGATCAACGCATAGCGTAGTTGTTGTTCCATTCAGCGGTGCCGCGTCCCACGGTGGGTGCGGCTGAGAAGGGACACACCTATGCGTACTCGAATCATCGCCTTCGTCGCCGCGATCGCGGCGTCCGTGACGTTTATGACGGGCACTGCCTCGGCGGCCCCGGCGGACCTGAACGCCCCCTACGCCCGGGCAGCCGCCAAGGTCGGCGGTGACGGAACGCTCCTGGCGACCAAGAACGTCGCGTCAGCGGCGCGGCTCAACGGCCAGTCTGCGGGCTACTACTGCGTGCAGGTGTCCGACCCGACCATCAACCTGCGCGATGCGGCCGTCCTCGCCACGGTCAACAACTTCCGCGCCACGATCACCGCCATCCCGAACAGCAACTGCAACGGCCTGACCCGCACCATCACGGTCGTGACGTCCGACTACAACAACAACCTCAGGGACGTCCCCTTCACCGTCGCCGTCCTGTAACGGACAACGCGTCTGCCGCCCCGCTCTCGCGTATGCCAGGCCCCAACGAATGCCGGGGGAGGGGCGACAGGTCGACGCGCGACCACAACACCGGTCCCCGGGCTGCAAAAGGCCCGGGGACCGGCACGCGAAACGCTGACGGATCGTCCCCGGCTCTGCCCGCTCTGCCCGGCTGGTCCGCCGGCGGCACGCCCAAACCGAGGAACGGGACGATCCGACGCAGGTCGGCCCACAGGCCATCGGCCGCTGCGAGCACCGCTCGTAAGCCATACCGGTTGCCGCTGTCGTGAGGCGGAGGCAGCGTGGACGACGGTGACGTGGCGGCGAGGCCCAGACGTGGCTGGTTGTACGTCGCTGGCAGTGGCTGCTGCACGGCCGGCGCCCGGACTCCATTTCAACAGGGTTGGCGCGGGCGGCGCTGCCCGGCGGGCGTGGCTCCGTCTGGTTGGAAGCGGGTTCTCGTTCGCTACCGTGCGGCCGCCCTGCGAGCGAGGGCTGGAGGGTGCGGGCAGTGGTCACCGGGCAGTCAGCTCCTGAGGCCCGGCCGCACGGAACGCGAACTGCCGTTCTGGCGACAACCCCGACGCCGTCGCGCTACCGGAGTCAGTCCGGGATCAGTCCCTCATCACCCGGGCATGGCGCGGACCTCATCCATATCCGCCATCGGCCGCAGGGAGGTCAGCTCGCTCGGCTCCACGCTGTCTGCCGGTAGCGCGCGGGGGTGTCCGCGGGATGAGTGGGGGAGGGTTCATGGCGGTGCGCGGGTGCGGGCGCATGGGTGGCCGGAGGTGGACGGGGCCAATCTCCGCAAGCGTCAGTTCCTCTAGCTTGTTGTGGGGATCAGGGCTGCCATCTGGATCAGTGGAGCCCGCCGTCACACCCGGATATACCACCCACGTGCCACGAGCAGCCGTGCGAGCGGCACGTAGAACAGCGACAGCCACAACAGGGCCCACACCATGCTTGCCAGCGGCGCGGGCATCCAGGAGGCAAGGCCGACTTCGGCGCCGACGCTCCACACTGAACCCTCCTTGTCGTCGTGCCGGACAGGAATGTAATCCAGCGTACAGATGACGAGCTCGGACAGGACGTAGAAGAACAGCGGGTTGCGGCCGAGAGCCACCAGCGTGTCGCGCAACGGCATGATCGCCCGACGGACAGCGGCGGTCACGACCACGCGGGCCGACGATCGCCAGCTTGTGAAGTGCCTCCCCGCGCCGCCGGACCTGGCGCCGCCGACCGGGCTGTGAGGCACAGGCCACAGCCCGCCGTCGAACACCAGGAGGATCAAGCCAAAGCCAACAGTCATGATCCCGATGGTCACGAGGGCGTATGACGGCGTCCACAACTGCTTGCCGATCGGGATCATCAGGCCGATGGCGAGGCCGGCCCCGACGCACGTCGCGCCGACGGCGGCCAGCAGGGACGCACGCCTGCGGACGCCGTCCATCACTTCGTAACGCCGCTTGTTCCGGACAATGTCCATGCCGATGACCAGACCTGCCCAGCAGTTGACCACTGCGACCAGCGTCGACATGAGACCTTCTGGGTCGAACGTGCCGCCTTCGTAATTGTGCTCGACACCCCACACGCTCGTGTCGATGTAAGCCTGAAGTGAGCAGTTGGGTGTTAGCGCATGGGCATCGGCACATGCGGGCCACGGGCTGTGAAACGTGTACGTCGCCG
Source organism: Streptomyces sp. NPDC054887 (assembly GCF_053610585.1). NCBI lineage: Bacteria > Bacillati > Actinomycetota > Actinomycetes > Kitasatosporales > Streptomycetaceae > Streptomyces > Streptomyces sp. NPDC054887. The sequence goes on from NZ_JBSGYQ010000010.1 coordinate 102,826, forward strand.
CGATCCAGGCGGTGAGACACAGAAGGGGGAAGCCGCCCAGCAGAAACGCCCGGACCAGGAAGCGGACGACACGGGAGTGCGCGCCGGCGGGTGTCGGGACCTTGCCCCCGGAGGCTCCGGGGCGGCTGACGGGCAGCATCGACCAGGCGCATGTGACGTACAGTAGCGACACCACCAGGTACGCGACGGCCAGTCGCTGCAGCACGCCGACAAAGCGCAAGTGCTCCCATGTTCCGGGCAGGAAGGGAAACGCGTTGAGAAACATGCCGATCGCATACAGAAGGATGACTCGGCGCGCGATACGAAGAAGATGAGGCCGTCTTTCCGGTCCGGCTGGGCCGTATGCGGCTGGCGGGCGGAGAAATACCGACATGGACACCGGCACCGCCATACCCATGACGAACAGGAACCCGGGAAAGACCAAGTCGGCGACTGTCAGCCCGAACCCGTCCGCGTGCAGGAGGGCAGGAGCAGCGATCTCAGCCACCTGGCTGCCGATGAAGATGCGCAGTACTACGACGGCGCCGCGGGACGCGTCCAAGGCGTCGAGGCGCCGGCGGGCAGGTACTGCTTGCGCCCTCTCGGTGACCGGCTGCTCAGTCGAGGTGTCGGCGGCGGTCGGCAGGGGGAGGGGAACAGCCTCCGACGCCGGACCTGCATTCAGCCGACCCATGCACACCCCTGCCTCATGTCAGTGTTCACTCTTGTGTGGACCGTTCGACGTGTCTCTTGAGCTGCCGCAGCACGGATCAGCGCAGGGCTTTGGGCGAACTGGCCTTGATGGTGGCGCCTGTGGTGACGAAGTAGAAGTCCTCGTCCTCCATGTCGGCCCGGGTCTGTTCGCCGATGTACAGGTCCAGGTGCTTGGCGTTGTCGCAGCCGATGCTGCACAAGTCGTCGACGCGCCAGTGGGCGGATTTCACCCGCGTGCAGATCTTGTCGGATACTCCCGGACCGCAGTCGGTGACACGGATCTGAGTGCCTGGTGACAGGTGGTTGGCGGCGACGGACTGCCAGGGCGCCAAGGGGTTGTCGTGGGAGCCCACCGGGGGCTTACTGGTCGCGAAGTAGCAGTGCCGATCGAAGTCCCAGCCCAGATAGTCCCCGCGGGCGGTCTTGCCGAAGCCCTCCAGGCCGACGCGCTCCAGGTAGTCGGTGGGGAAGCTGTCCGGCAGGTTCTGGCCGGCGCAGACCTGGTCGCGGATGCTGCGCTGCGGGCCGCGGTAGTGCGCCTCATTGGGAGTGAAGTAGACGGTGAGGGTGTATCCGCTCTGGGGGTCCGCGTTCGCCTGCGGCAGGTCGATGGTGTTCAGCCGGTGATGCAGCCGCAGGCCGGCGTAGGTGAGGGCGGCGAGGGCCAGCAGGCAGCACGCCACACGTACCAGAATCCTGCCGCGCGTGGTGCGCGGGCGGTGTCCGGGTGGCGTGGGCGTGGTGGGTGGGGCGGTGTCCAGGTGTGCGGCCATGGATGGGGGCCTACTCCGTGCGGGCTAGTGAGGCAGGCGCAAGGGCCCGACGTGGCGTCATCTGTGCAACAGGGGTTGGGGCGCTGCTCAGCAACCCAGCGGCGAGTTCAGGAAGTCGGAGGGAAAGCCCCGCAGACGTCCGGGCCCGCGGCGCGGCCTGTGAGCCGCCCGCCTTCACCCTTGCGTGATCATTTGAACCATAGGGCATCGAAGTGAGTCAAATCGCTAAAGTGCGCCCGTTCGCTATATCGGGCGTCAATGCGCGTGTATACGGATCATTCCTGCGGGGGAATGTCAGCGCGTCACGGGAACCGCTCGCACACGATCTTCCTAGCATCCGGTGGGTGATCACCGAGCTTCTCCGCCCGCCGCGTCCCAAGCCCTCCCAGCCCGTGTTCGACGACCCACGCGGCCGCCGCCGCAGGATCGTCACCGCCGTGGGAGCGGTGGTGTGCTTCTTGTGCCTGTGTGTCCTTGCGTTGGGCGGCAGCGTGCTGTACGCCGCCCCCGAGGCACCGGCAACGAGCCCGGCCGAGGCCGTCGGTACGACCCACCGGCGATGAGGGCGATCTCACCCCGCGGGCACTGGTGGGTCCTGACCGGTGTCCTCACGGTGTTCCTTGCGGCCCTGTTCCTGGCCACCTCGGTCCTGCACGGCGACGGCGTGCCACACAGCGCCCAACACCATGAGCCCGACGGCCTCGTACCGCATTCCGTGACAGGCGGCGGACCCGTCGTCGACCCCCGAAGCGGGCCTCCCGTCAGCCTAGACGTGCGCCCAGGTACTGTGGCGCTCACTTTCGACGACGGCCCGGACCCCACCTGGACGCCGCAGATCCTGAAACTGCTGGCCGCTGAACAGGTACCGGCGACCTTCTTCGTCACCGGCCGCCACGTAGCCGAACACCCCGAGCTGGTCCGGGCACAGGCTGCCGCAGGACACGAAGTCGGTCTGCACACCTTCACCCACGCCGACCTGGCCACAGCGCCGATCTGGCAGATGCGTCTGGAGCTCGCCGCCAGCCGTGCCGTCCTGGCCGGAGCCACCGGGACGAACACGACGCTCCTGCGACCGCCGTACTCCTCCCTGCCCGACGCGGTCAACAACCGCGACTGGCACGCCACCTTGCGCACCGGTGCGCTCGGATACCTGACCGTCCTGTCGACCGAGGACCCTCTCGACTGGGAGGCACGAAACGCCACAGACATTGTGCGCGGCGCCGCACCGCAGGGCGGCCGAGGGGCCGTGGTCCTCCTGCACGACGGCGGCGGCGACCGGTCCCAGACCGTCGCGGCCCTGGGACAGCTGATCGACACCCTCAAGGCACGCGGATACCGCTTCACCACTCTGACCCAGGCCGTCGGCCTGCCGCCCCAGACAACCTCGGCCTCAGGGCTCGAGCGCTGGTACGGCACCGCCCTGATCGGCCTGATTCAGGCAGCCCTCGCCGTGCCCCCCGCTGCGGTCTGGCTCCTGTACGCGGTGGCTCTGCTCACCACCGCCCGCCTGCTCCTTCTGGCTGCCGCCGCGTCAGCACATCGAAGGCGCGACGAAACCCGAGCCCCGGCCTCACCCCTGCCCCGCGTCTCCGCCGTCATCCCCGCCCACAACGAGCAGGACACGATCGCCTCCTGCGTACGCGCCCTGCTGGACGGCGGCTGCCCGGACATCGACGTCGTCGTGGTCGACGACGGGTCCACCGACGACACCGCGGCAGCAGCCCGCACCGTGACGGACCCCAGAGTGCGCGTCGTCACTCAATCCAACCAGGGCAAGCCCGCCGCACTCAACACAGGCGTTGCCCACGCCCGCCACGACGTTGTCCTCATGGTCGACGCGGACACCATGATTGCCACGGGCGCCGTGGCACGCCTGGCCGCCGCCATGGCCGACCCGTCGGTCGGCGCGGTGGCCGGCAACACGAAGGTCGCCAACCGCAAGGGCCTGCTGCCCCTGTGGCAGCACCTCGAATACGTCATGAGCTTCGGCCTGGAACGCCGTCTGTTCGACCTGCTCGGGGCCAGCCCGACCGTTCCCGGCGCCATCGGGGCCTTCCGACGCTCGGCCCTGGCGTCCTGCGGCGGCATCAGCGCCGACACCCTCGCCGAGGACACCGACATCGCCATGGCCCTGTGCCGGACCGATTGGCGCGTCGTCTACCGAAGCGACGCACACGCCTACACCCACGTCCCCGCGACCATTCGAGACCTGTGGCACCAACGCCACCGGTGGGCCTACGGCACCCTGCAGTCCATCTACAAGCACCGGCACGCCGTCAAGGAAACCGGCATCGCAGGCCACCTCGGCCGCCGAACCCTCCCCTACCTGTTGCTGTTCCAGCTCGCCCTGCCGCTCGCAGCACCCCTCATGGACGCCGCCGCCCTGTACGGACTCGCCTCCGGGACCACCCCCGTCCCGGCGTTCACCTGGGCAGTCTTCACCCTCGCCCAACTCGCCCTCGCCGCTTACGCCCTGCGGAGCGACAACGAAAGCCTGCGCCACCTCTGGCTTCTCCCGCTCCAGCAGATTCTCTACCGCCTGGCCCTGTGCCTGGTCACCGTCCACGCCCTGATCACCGCAGCGCTCGGGGCCAGCCCTCGGTGGCGCAATCCCTCGACACTCCGTGCGGAGGCACATACCGCAACGGTGTGACCGCCCGACCCAAGACCTGATCCAGGACCGTTCCAGGTTGTGGGCCACCGGGGTGCTGTCGAATCTGAATCTGGTGAACATGTGCTGTCGGAACTCAGGCTCTGGCACAACTCCTGTGGAGTCCAGCCAGTCCTCGGTGCCAGTGATCGGTGAGCCCAGAGAACCGGCAGGCCGACGGCTTGCTCCGAGGCGGGGCCTGCCGTTTCGGCGGCCGGGGCGGCCGGACAGCAGGTCCTCCTCTAGGAGTGTGGTCCGCTTGGCGTGGATCAGGCCGAGGAGATAGGCCTTCGTGTCCGACTTGGAGGCCACGAGCTGCTCGCGGCTGCGGTCGAGGGAGAGCAGTTCGCGGTGAGGCGGTGGTACAAGTCGCGGTCAGTGAAGGGGCGAGTAGTTCGCTGCTCACCACTGCAGGGACCGGCAGCGCGAGGCTCTGTATCGGGTCGGCGGGCCGTTGGCCATTGCGTCGAGTGGTTGTCGACGATCGCCTGGATCCGCGGGGCCAGCTGGTTGATGCGGCGGGCGGTGAACTGGAAGGTGACCAGCCGGCGCAGCCGGGTGTGCTCGGGCGGGTCGCTGGCGGGCAGGGCCGAGGGGCGCAGTACGGCCATCTCCTGGGTGGAGATGAGACTGGCCCGTACATGGTCGCCCCTGCACCCTGGGCCGGAGCCGTCATGCGTACCGCCATGGTTCCCCTGGACACCCTCCTGCCGGGCAGAAGCCGCGGCCGCCTCAGCGTCGGGAAGACTCTGGGAGTCTCCTCCCTTCTGCTGACCACCACCGGCGCCTGCACCGACCAGCCCTGCCCCACCCCCCTCTTCTACGTCGTGCACGATGGCGGCTACGCCGTTGGGGTCGAACTTCGGCCTCACACATCACCCCGCCTGGACGGCCAATCTCCTCAAGACCCCGACCGCCACAGCGCTGGTCACCGGGCAGAAGGTCCCAGTCACCGCACGCCTTCGCAATGGCCCCGAACGTGTAGGTGACCGGAGGTGGACGGCGTTTGTTCGGTTTCAGGTGGTCCGGCGGTTGCCTTGGTTGTCGCAGGGTAGTTCGGCGGCTGTATGGCGGGCGAGGAAGTCGCGTTCGGCCTGGCGTTCGGCCTCGGTGATCGCGGTGGGTTGGACGTCGATGATGCCGCCGAAGGGGCGGTCGACGTCGCGGATGATGCACAGGGTGGCCGTCAGGAGCGCGGTGATGACGGCGAGGGTGATGATCTGCCCGCGGTTGTTGCGGCGGGGGATGCATGTTCCGAGGGCCATGACGGTGATGACCAGTGTCGCGAGCAGGAACCAGAGGATCACGCTGGGGATGCTCGCGGTGGCTTGGGTGAGGCGCTCCTCGCGCTCCTCGGAGCGCTTGTTGTCGGCGGCCACGAGCATGCCGAAGACCGGCTTGCCCTCCACCTCCCGAAAGACGCGGCGGAAGTCGGTGGACCAGATGCTGGGCGCCGCGGAGCCTTTGCCGTCGCCCATGGCGGGCCATTCCTGGACGCGTACGGCACGGGCGTAGCAGACGGCGTCCGCCTGGATTGCGGCGCGTGGCGCGGCGGGGGCGTATTCGGCTGCCTCGACGAGCTGGTCGACGGCCCGGGCCTCGCCGCGTGAGGCGACCTCGGCCTTGCCGTACGAGCCGTTGGCGGTGACGAGGACGAACGCGAGCAGCAGCACGGTCAGCGTCAGCAGAGGGCCCACCAGGTCTTTCACCGCCATACCCGAGTCGTCGTCCTCGTCCAGGAGGCGGGGACGAAGGAACCGGTTCGCGGCAAGGCCGGCGAGCAGGGCCAGTACGGCGACGACGATGACAAGAATCACGGACGGACACCTCCGGGATTGGGAGAAGACCCCGGCTTAGGGGCGCCGGGATCATGTCCCGCGCCGTGTGCCGCGCAGAACAGAGGAAACGTCTCTTCGCCCCCGAACGAGGGACGCCTGTTGTGCCGGAGAGCGGCACTACATGCCAAAACCACTAACGGCCCCCCAGCGCACGCACGCTAATGCCTGAGGCCATGTCCGCCCCGGCCTTCGCGGGACCCCTTTGGAGTGCACCCGCTCAGCTCTTCGCCCCGGCTGCGGCCGCCCCTGGCCGGTTGTTGGCTCAGTTGTAGAGGAGGGAGGCGGTCGTGGTGGTCGCTCCTTGGCGGCCGGGTGTGGTGTAGGCGAAGTTGAGTACGGTACGCCGCAGCCCTTGACGCTCGAGCGGGGTGACGCGGTGGGCGGTGAGGTCGCTGCGCAGGAGGTAGCCGTCGGCCGGCCGGTGATGCACGCGCCGGGCGCCGGGCGTGTCGAGGGCGTCGAGATCGCCGCGGCCCGGATGGAACTCCAGCAGTCCGCCGTCCGTGGGGTGCGGCGGGGCTTCCAGGAAGAGGACCAGGGCGAGCGGGTAGTCGTCGGTGTGCGCGCCGTGGGTGTCCCCGGGGCGGTGCAGGACGTTCAAAACGTGCCGCTCGACGGGGTCGTGCACGGCGACGACCGCCTCGCCCAGCAAGGAGGCAAGCAGACGCATCAGATCCCGATCCTCGTAGAGACGCGTGATCACCGGTGAAGCGCGGGCGATCTGGTGTCCCCCGAGCGTGGTCATGTGGCGGGGGCTGTCCGCCATGCCCGGCATGCGGAAGTCCCGCCGCACCGCGTCGGCCTCCAGCCTCCGCGCTTCTCCTCCCAACTCCGCGAGCCCGGTGGGGCCGAGGAGCCCGGGTAGGGCGACGTAGCCGTCGGCGGAGAACCGCCGGCGCAGGGACTCCCAGCGCGGCGGCACAGGTAACGAGAACACGGCCGATGCATCCCCACCTGCCCGCAGGGGGCAAACCCGCTCACATCTGGACCCCGTCTCGCACAGAGAAGGCCGCTTCGTGAGCTGGCAGTACATGGCACGCACGTGAAGATCCAACATGGAGGTACAGGGACCGCCGCGCACACTGCCGCGACGGAAGCCCCGCACACGCTCATCTCGAGAGGACAGGCGGGGGCGGCGGTCGCCCCTGACGGCACCAACGCCGAACATCTGGGACCGTTCTGGCGCCTCATCAGGATGGGCGTGCGGTCCGGTCGGAAAACGAAGGAAACGGTCGAGTTCGATCGCGTTTGGGGCAGTATGGATGGATTTCGGCGCTGGCCTGTCGTACGCGCCGCGGGAGGTGTCATGGTCGGGTTGAAAGGGATCTCCGTACGGACGGCAGGGTGATCGCGTGTCTTCGCAGGTTTCGGCGACGCTGCCCAGGCCGCGTCATCTGGCGATTCTCCCGGACGGGAACCGGCGGTGGGCCACGCGGCACGGGCTGGTGCCGTCGCAGGCGCACCGGCACGGGTTCGGGCGGATCCCCGACGTGGTGAGGTGGTGTCAGGACAGCGGGGTCGGCGTGGTCTCGTTCTTCATGATCTCGGACGAGAACGTGCGCAAGCGGTCGGAGGAGGAGCGGCTGCACGGTTTCTCGGCGGTGCGGGACCTGCTGGCGGTGCTGCTCGCGGAGCCCGGCTGGCGGATCGGTCACGTCGGTGATCCGGCGCTGTTGCCCGCCTACCTCGTCGAGGCGTTGGCGCGGGCGCAGGAGGCGAGCGCCGACCGGGAGGGTCTGCTGGTGAATCTGGGTGTGGGTTACGGCGGGCGGGCGGAGATCCTGGCGGCGGTCCAGCGTGCCGCCACCGTCCTTGCCGCCGGCGGCGGGAGCGGCGAGGTGACGGAGGAGTTCTTCTCCCGGCATCTGTCGACCGCCGGTCAGCCCGATCCGGATCTGGTGGTGCGTACCTCCGGGGAGATGCGCACGTCGGGGTTCATGCCGTGGCAGGCGGCGCAGGCGGAGTGGTTCTTCTGCGAGAAGCTGTGGCCGGATTTCGGCCGTGCGGACCTGGAGTCGGCGCTGGCTGCCTACGGGTTGCGGCAGCGCCGTCTGGGTGCTTGAACGGCCGGCCCGCACGGTGCGGTGTACCGGGAAGTCGTCATGGGAACGGGTGGGGATGAGCGGTTCGGTCGGTGTGTCGGTCAAGGCGCCTTCTTCGCCCGGCGATGGCGGCGCGGCGGGAGCGTGGACAGGGGCGGGGGACGCCCTGGCGAGGGCAACGGAGGTCGCCGTCGCCACCCAGGCCGCGGACGGGGGCTGGCACGTGCCGGCCGAGCCGCGAATCCTGGAGACCGCCGTGGTCGCCTGCTCCCTGGCCGGCGTTAAGGGCGCGAAGGAGGCGCACGCCCGGGCTGTGGAATGGCTGGCGCGAGCCGAGCCGCAGCAGCACGACGCGTTCGTGACAGCCGCCGACCGGTGGCTGGTCACCGTCACCACCGGTGACCCGGCGGCGCTCGCGCACCCGCCGGCGCCGCAGGGGCCGCACGTGAGGCGGGCCATGTACCTGCACGCCGTAGCCTGCGCGGTCCAGGCCCCGGGAGCCGACCCGACCCGGTTGCTGGCAGATGCCCGCCGCGCCCTGGCCGCAGGGGCCGCTGCCCGGGTCAAGCCCTGGCAGCGGGCGATGCTGCTGGCCTTCGAGGCCATCGCCCGCCACACGCTCGGACAGCCGGCGGACCCGGCCACAGTGGAGGAGTACGGGCGGGCGCAATCCGCGGACGGCACCTTCTACGCGATGCCGTTCGTCACCGGTGTGGTCCACTTGGCGCTGAACCTCACCGCCCCTGACCATCCGGTGACCCGGCGCTGCCTTCAGGGCCTGCTGGCCAGCCAGCAGGCGGACGGCACCTGGCGGTTCCTGGTCGCCGACATCTGGGACACCGGCCTGATGGTCCGTGCCCTGCGCGGCCAGCCGCACTTCGAGGGGGCCGCCCTTCCCGGGGCCCTGGCCTACCTGCACGCGGCGCAGAATGAGGACGGCGGCTGGGCGTGCAACGCCGAGATGGAGTCCGACAACGACACCACCGGAAACACCCTCCTCGCCCTCGCCGACAGCCCGTGGACCAACCGCGGCCGCGCCGCCGCCGCCGGGTACGCCCGCCGCCTCCAAATGCCGGAGGGGCTGTGGACGACGTGGCACTCCAGCGACGACACTCCCACGCCCGATGTCACCGCCCACATGGCCGCCGGCACCGCCGCCACCGGCCTGCCCGGCCTCGACCTTGCCCCCGCCCGCCGCTGGCTCGCCGCCCAGGCCAAGGGCGGGCACTGGCCCAGCGACTGGTACGTACCCCCGGCCTACGGCGCCGCCGAGGTCGCCGTCCACTTCGCCACCCCAGCCCAGCAGAACCAGACCGTCCGCGCCCTACTCCATGCTCAACGCGCGGACGGCGGCTGGCCCCGCCTGCCGGACGAGGCCTACTCCAGCCCCACCGCAACCGGTCTCGCCCTCACCGCGCTCACCGCCCTCACCCACGAAGGCCATGACGCGACCTCGGCGGCGGTGCAGCGGGCCGTGCGCTTTCTCGCCCATACCCAGACTGGCGAGGGGACGTGGCACGACCGGCCGATCATGACCGGCCCCCGCCCCTTCCTCTCCGTCACCTCCGCCCAAGTCCACGCCCTGGCCGCCCGCGGACTGCGCGACGCCCTCACCCACCACACCGGCCAGGGCCACCGGTGAACCCCGCCACCACCCCGCAACTGCGCCACGAGGACCGCGAACTCCTCGCCGCCCTCGACCCGGCAGCAGTGATCTTCGACTTCGACGGCACCCTCGTCCACACCGACGCCCTCAACACCGACGCCATCCGCGCCAGCTTCACCGACCTCGCCATCACCGTCCCCGACGCCTGGCTCCACAACACCGCCCTGGCGGACCTGACGGTCCTGCGCACCCGGCTGCGCGACGACCTCGGCCTCGACCTGCCGGGCACCGACGCCCAGTTCGTCGACCGCACCCGCGCCCACTGGCTCAACCGCGCCCACCGCATCCGGCCGATGCCGCGCGTCGCGGCCGCCGCCCGGCACCTGTCCGCCGGCCTGCCCGTCGCGATCGCCACCGCCAACGACGGCCGGCTCGTCCGCGCCGCACTCAAGCTCACCGGACTCGACTCGCTGTTCGAGACCCTCGTCGCGCGCGAGCACGTCACCCGCCTCAAGCCCGCCCCCGACGCCTACCACCTCGCCGCCCAGGCCCTGGCCCAAGCCCCCGGCCGGTGCCTCGCCTTCGAGAACACCGACGACGGCCTCACCTCCGCCCTCACCGCCGGCATCCCCGTCATCGATGTCCGCCACGCCTCCTGGACCCCGCAGCATCCCTGAGCGGCAGAACGAGAACCGCGCGCTCGCACCCACCGGCGAAGCACGCCGGCACTCACGCCACCGGCACAACCCACAGGCCCGCCAGCCGCCACGCCGTCGGGGCCGTCGACGGGCGAGTCGTACCGGTCGGGCTACCACCGGGCTAGGCCGTGTATCGAAAGAGTCCTGCTGAACACCGCGAGCCGATTTCGACGGCACGTGGCTGTCAGTGCCCTCAAGTAGGTTCTGTCCGTTCGGCCTGACAGGTGGGTCGTGGAGCTGAGGGATTCGTCGTAGTGAGCATCTACCTGCACTTTCGTGCCGTGGCTGAGTCCGAGATCCGGGATGACCACACCTGGCTCGCCGCGTTCATGTCTGAGGCTTGGGAGAACGACGACGCCGAGTACGCCGCAGGCATCGCCCACTCGATCAACAAGGGCTGGGACGCTGTAAATGACCTCTACGCAGCCGCCGATGCCCTCTATACAGACGCCGACGAGCCCTGGAATTTGCCGATCTACGGCGGCCGCCCGGTACCCCACAGCGCTGACGCCGATCCCTCCGATCCCCCGCTGATGCTTCTGGAGCCGTCTGGGGTGTCACAGGCCGCGCGTTTCCTTATGAATGTCTCTTTCGACGAGCTGTGGAACGTCGTCGACGCAAGGTTCAGCGCCCTCGGCCGGACCAAGCAGGAGCACCTCGAACATCACAGGAACCTCCAAGAGTTCTAGGGACAGGCGGCTTCGGCAGGCCACGCGGTGGTCAAAGCGGTATGGGCTTGAGTCGTGGCTACGTGCTGATCACAGCCATTCGTTGATGGCCGCGACCAGCACGGTCGCCTCGTAGCGGACGGCGAGTTTGTCGTACCGCACCATCACGGTCGTGACGTCCGACTACAACAACAACCTCAGGGACGTCCCCTTCACCGTCGCCGTCCTGTAACGGACAACGCGTCTGCCGCCCCGCTCTCGCGTATGCCAGGTCCTCACGGACGCCGGGGGAGGGGCGACGGGTCGACGCGCGACCACAACACCGGTACCCGGGCTGCAAAAGGCCCGGGGGCCGGTACGCGAAACGCTGACGGATCGTCCCCGGCTCTGCCCGGCTGGTCCGCTGACGGCACGCCCAAACCGAGAAACGGGACGATCCGACGCAGGTTGGCCCACAGGCCATCGGCCGCTGCGAGCACCGCTCTTCCCGATCTGGGACAAGACGCTGCCGACGGTCACCGCGATCTGACTGCAACATCATCTCACCGGCGCCGCCACTAACCTCGCCCGCGTCATGCGGGCTCACCGGCCAATTCCGTTGCGCCCTCACGAAGTCAGTTCACCCTTCAGGTGTTCTGCCCCGCTAAATTAGAGCCAGCGGGGCAGAACACCCCAACAGAGCCCGAGACCAAGCTGGCCGGAGGCTTCTGCTGCAACACTTTTGACCGTAGGCAGGTCAGTGCACGAGGTATCGGACCGCGTCTACGACGTGCGGTCCGTGCCCGAACGCTGCACTGAGGCGTTCCAGGCGGCCGTACGTCTCGGGGGACAGGCGTGTGCCCCAACTGTTGGCGGCGCAGAGCACGAAACGGAAGGCCAGTTCGGCGCAGACGGTCTCGGCGCAGCGCCGCAGCGTTGTCCGGGTGAGGCCGAGCGGTACGTCGCTTTGGCGGGACTGGCTGAGCAGACCCACAAGAGCCACCACTTCAGGTGTCAGCCTCCGGTGCTCGATCGCCGCCGGTGAGGCGCCGTCGGGTACGCATGGTGGGACCGTCGAGCAGGAAGCAACTGAGGCACCGCGCGAGCGGGCGATGGGGACGAGGAAGGACAGTACCTCGTCCAGCCACTCACGCTCCTTGCCGGGGAGATGGGGGGCACCGAGAGAAATGCCCGTCGCTCGCCACAGCAGGCCGATCTCCTCGCCCCTGAGAACGGAGGTCCGCAAGCGCAGGAGGTCCTCGATGACCAGAAGAACAGAGGTCGGGTCGCCCTGCGTGCCGTACCGCTGGGCGATGTGGTCCAGCGCGTCGTCGGCATAATTGGTCCAGTCGAGGTGGAAGGTGGTGGCCAGGTCGGTCGCTCCGAAGTCGAAGATGAGGTCATCCCGTTCAGCTACGGGATTGTGCATGGAGGACTCCTCTACAGCACCGGGTAAGCGGTTAGGACATAGAAGCCGCCGGGCTTGTGGCCCTTCTTAATGGCCAGGGTCACCTTAAAGCTGTTGCTGGTCGTGGGGCTGTAGTTGCCAAGGTGGTCCATGCTGTCGCCCAGCGATCCGGTGCCGTACGTGCCGGTAAGGGTGAGCTGCTGCGGCTTGCCGGGTTTGCCGGCGTCCTGGACGAACTTCTCGATGCGCGCCTTGTTCTGCTCGACGAGCTGGTTGACCGCCTTTTGGGCAAGGTCGGCGCTGGACCAGCGAGAGTTGGGTGTGGGCTGGCCCCGCTTGCGGGTCTTACTGATGGCGAGGTTCTTCATCTGCTGCTGGTTGACATCGACGTGTTCGTCCAGTGTGTGTGCGACGCCCGGGAACATTCGCTCGGCGCGCGCCAGGTCGGTGCAGTTGTGGACGAGGACATCGTCGGTGCCGACCTGGACGTAGTAGCTGTCGATTCCGCTGACGTCGAGGTCGTATGTGTCCTGCCGTTCGTCGGAGCGGTCGGTGGCGGTGACCGTCACAAGGCCGCCCTCGGGGGTCCGCAGGCGGTCGCCGGGCCGCAGTTCGCCGGCCGGGACCCAGCTGGCGCGCTCGGGCAGCCAGTACCGGTGGTTGTCGGTGGAGGTGACAGTGTCCTGTCGGCGGGAGTCTTCCTGGTCGGCGGCCACGGTCAGGCGGACGAAGGTCTTGTCCGTGTAGGCGGATGTGAACGGCACCGACTGGACCGGCCGCGGCCGTGTCAGCTCGCCATCGCCACCAGGGTCCGTCGCCAGGACCAGATCGCCCGCACGAACGTCCTCGATCGGCTTGTGCGAGCCGTCCGCCATCAGCACCGGTGTACCGGCCGGGAAGCTGTTGCACTCGAACACCGCGTCGCCCTTGCGCGCGCCCTTGATGTCGTCCGGGAGGAGCTTGCCGCCCAGCTTGAGCCAGCGCAGTACGGCCAGGGAGCCGAGGCCCCGGTCGAAGCCGCTGATGTGGTCGCCAGTCACCAGGTCCTTACCGGTGACGGCCTCGACGATGCCCTTGCCGTCCCCGACGCCCGGCAGCATGCCGAGCAGGATCGACATGCGGCGCTGCTGCTCGGCACTGTCCAGGCTGGACGAGTTGTCGCTCCACGTCTTGCCCAGGTCGGAGAAGTCGAACTCGAAGGCGGGCACTTCGTGAAGTCCTTCGGCGGCCTTTTTGATGGCGGGGACGACCTTGTTCATGTCGTCGACGCCCTTGTTGGCCTCGCCGATGCCTTCGTTGAGCTGCCCCATGCCCTTGTTGGCCTGGCCGATGCCTTCGTTGAGCTGCCCCATGCCCTTGTTTGCCTTGGCGATGGACTTGTTCATGTCGTCGAGCGAGCCGTTGATGTCGTCGAGGGCGTCGTTCATCCCGTTCAGCCCGCGGTTCATCTGCGCGAAGCCGGCGTTCATCTGGTCGAAGGCCTTGCTGATGCCGTCGAGGCTGCCCTTGACGCTGTTGACGGCCTTCTGGAATTTCGGGTCACCGACGATCTTCGCCAGCATCAGGATCAGCTGGATGAGCATCAGTGTCAGCTGGATCATGACCAGGATGGTCTCGATCGTCTCCAGTACGTCCCGGATCAGCTTGTCGATGTCGCTCTGGGCGCCGGCGGCGACCGCGCGGATCTGTCCCTCGACCTGCTTGCGGTACTCGGGGTCCGCGATGGTGCTCGGGTCCTGCTTGAAGGCCTCCTTCAGCTTCTGCAGCCCGGTGACCTCCTTCTTCACCGTGCCGAAGTGGTCGACGGTGTCCTTGTGGAGGTAGTGGATGCCGTACGCGAACATGCCCAGCCCCGCGCCGACTTTGACCGTCTTACCGGCGAAGTCCCGGTAGCAGGCAGGCTTCTCCAGGAGCGGCAGCTTGCCGCAGCCGGAGAGGGCGGCGGTGCCCTTGGCGATGGAGGCGAGCCGGTCGGTGTCGAGCCCGGCCTCCGCGCGGACGAGCTCCTTCTCCGCGGCGACGACCTTGATGCTTTGTGCGGCGAGCGCGCTCTCCTTACCCATGCCGAGCGTCACGAAGAGGCTGAGCAGGAGAAGGAGAGAAACGGCCCGCAATCTCGAATGCTGATACATACACGTCCCGTGCCTGAGGGCGCGGCGCCACCGGATGGTCGGTCCGGCGCGGCCTGCGCCCTGTATTCCCCCGGGAGGACGCGCCGCAGACACGGCGACCCCCCGATTTACCGACGAGTAGCTTACGGCCTCTGCGGCCCCACCTGATCACCAAGACGCAGACGCCCCGGACTTTCCCGGGCGCCGCAGCCCGCGCCACCTACTCGGAGGCCGGAACGCTAGCCGCGCCCCGGCACGGGACGGCCTTGGGCCGGTCGACAGGGCAATGGCTGACCCATCTCCGGCGTCCCGGCCGGAGAAACCCGAGGACGCCATGACCACGGCACCCGACCCGCACACCCCGCCGACCCTGGCGGACACCGCTGCGACGGCGGGCCCCGCGACAAGCCCCGCTCCCAGCCCCGCCGCTTCCGGCCGCCGTCTGACGGTTGTTGCTGATCAGACCCCCGATGTGCCTGCTCCGGCCGGTTGCAACTCCTCTTCTCCTGTTACTGATGTACCTGGAGAAGCGTCCCGGCCCCGGAAGGCCGCGGCGAGGAAGGCCGGCGCGGACCTCCGCGGCGAGGTCCTGCTCACCCTCGCCCAGCTGCGCTTGGCCACACCCCGCCAGCTCAAGGCACGCTGCTGCCCCATAAGCAGGACACCGACCATGTCCGCCGCGCGCTGCGCAATCTGCTCGTTGAATCCCCGGCCCTGGTCGGCCGGACTCACCGCGCCCAGCAGAGCTACTGGTACTGCACCCCGGCGGGTCTCGCCGAAGCCGCTTCCTCCGGTGAGCTCGCGCCGGCGGCCGGCCGGACGACGGGGAAGCGCATCGCGGCCAGCAGGAAGGGCCTTCGGGAGCACGGCCTCGCCCTGGTCGACACCGTCATCACCTTCCACCAGGCGGAGGTGGCGGACCATGCCGACTGGCAGGTAGAAGTCGCCCACCCCACCCCGGCCGGCAACCTCCTGCCCGACGCCATGGCGCTTTTGGCCGACGGCTCCAGCGCGTTCGTGGAGATTGACCGCACCATGTCCTACGCCCGCCTGATCTCCAAGCTGGAGCGCCACGACGCCTACCGCAACGCACCGCCGTCCGGGCGCGGAAACGCCGCCCGCGCCCCGCGCAACCACTCGCTCACCGCGGCTTGGGCGCTGCGTCCGCATCAGGAAACGGAGCCGTTCACCTCGCCCCTCACCGCGCGGCTGATGCTGACCGGTCGGGTCAGCGCAGGAATTCCAGCAGCCGCTTCGTCAGCTCCTGCGGAACTTCTTCGGGCAGGAAGTGACCGGCTCCGGGGATGACCTGTTCGGTGACGTCGGTGGCTACCAGGCGCATGGTCTCTGCGGGGATGGTGCCGGTGCTGTACTGGCCGCCGATGGCCAGGACCGGGATGGTCAGCGGTCCCTGGTCGCGCCAGTGCTGGACGTGCTCGGCGGTGGTGTCGAGGGTGCGGTAGTACTCGAAGCTGGCACGCCGGGCGGCCGGGTCGCGCAGGTGGTCGACGTACAGGTCCACGGCGTACTGCGGGATGGCGCCGGGGGTGGCGGTCTTGGTCGCGAACTGGTGGCCGAAGTAGATCTCCTCGCGGCCGGCGATCAGGCGTTCGTTGAGGTCTGCGAGGCGGTTGATGACGAAGTGCGACATCAACTCGTTGGTGGCCGGGTCCGTCAGCATCGGTGGGAACGGAGTGAGGCCGGGGAGGATCGACTCGGCGCCGACGAAACGGGTGACGCGGTCGCGGTGGGTTGCGGCCAGGGCGTAGGCGACCAGCATGCCCAGGTCGTAGCCGACGACGGCGAAGCGGTCGTGACCCAGGGCGGTCATCAGCTCGGCCATGTCGTCGGCGAGGGTGAGGGCGTCGTAGCCGGTGTCGGGCTTGTCGCTGGCACCCATGCCCCGCAGGTCGGGGGCGATGACGGTGAAGTGCTCGGCGAGGGCGGGCATGGCCAGGCGCCAGCTGTACCAGAACTGGGGCCAGCCGGGCAGGAGCAGCAGCGGCGGGCCGTCGCCGCCGACGACGGCGTGCAGGGTGACCTCCTTGGTGGTGACGGTGCGGCTGGTGAAGGTGTCGGTGAACCCGGCGGGCAGGCTCGGGACGTCGGTGACGGTGAACGTCATGGGGGTTTCTCCTCGGGACGGGAAACGCGGCCTTGATGGTGGCGGTTTTGGGGTCAGCCGACGGCGCGGCGCAGGAGTGTTTCGGAGGCGTCGAGGAAGCGGTCGTTGTAGTCCGTGCCGAGTCCAGGGGTTGGCAGGAGCACCTGGGCCTTGTTGTTGAATATCAGGGCGTTGCGGCCGTTGAGGTCGTCGGTGAACAGCAGGGGGACGATCCTGGCCGCGTAGGTCTGGGGGGAGGGGCCGGCCAGTCCGACCGCGGCTTCGGCCAGACGGTGCAGGAGGCTGCCCTCGCCCAGGTAGTTGGAGCGGATATCGGTCTTGATCAATCCGGGGTTGAGGCCGAAGTACGCCGGCCCGGGCAGTCTGCGGTCGCCCGCGAGTACGAGGACCTCGTTGCCGGCGACGGTGTTCATGTGCGCGGCCATCGGTTTGTAGTAGTGCTCGGAGTTCAGGTCCTCGAGCCGGCCGACGTTGCCGGCCCCCGGTGCTCCCATGATGAACACCCGCGCCTGGGGGGAGCTGTCCGGGCGGGCGGTTCCCAGCCTGGGGCTGAGGCCCTTCAGGACCGCGAGGCGGCTGAGGTAGCTGACGGCCAGGTCCCGCTCGATGCCTTCGGCGGTTTCCTCCCGGGTCTTGGCGGCCATGATGCCGAGCGAGAAGAAGGCGACGTCGTAGGTTTCCGCGGGGAGGTTCCTGCCCAGCCGGACGGCCTCGCGCATCGAGGTCAGGTCCGCCTGGACGAAGGTGCGCCGGTCCGTGGGGTGGTCGCGGAAGGTCCGTCCGACCACGGTCACCTCGGCGCCGAGGGCCAGGGCCTGCTGGGCCACGGCCCGGCCCAGGCCCCCTGTCCCGCCTACGACGAGTACGCGCTTGGCTGTGAGATCCAGCTGCTCGATGGAGGGGGTGTAAATCGTGGTCGTACGGTCGACGGTGCCGTTCAGCCGCGCTTTGGGCTTCTTCGTGGCTGCCGAGCTGTTGGGAGGGTTCATTGCGGGTGCCTTCGTTCCTGGTGCGGGTTGGGTGTGTCGGGTCAGGGCAGGGCGGGGTAGTCGGTGTAGCCGTGCTCGTCGCCGCCGTAGGTGGTGGCCCGGTCGGGGGTGTTGAAGGGGCCGCCGCGTGCGAGGCGTTCGGGCAGGTCGGGGTTGGCCAGGAACAGGGCGCCGTAGGCGATCAGGTCGGCGGCGCCGTCCTGGATCAGGTCCAACTCCTGGGGGCCTGTGGGCTCGGTGCCGGTGAACGGGTTGAGGATGAAGGTGCCCGGCCACTGGCGGTGCAGCCGAAGCGTCAGCCCGCGGGCCCCGGCGGACTCCATCTGGTGCAGGTAGGCGAGGTTCAGTGGGGCCAGGGCGTCGACGAGAGCGGCGTAGGTGAGCTCCATGTCGTCCTGGTCGGCTTCGGAGATGTCGTTGAAGGGGTTGCCGGGCGACATGCGGAAGCCCACCCGTTCCGGACCGATCGCCTCGGCGACGGCCTTCGCCGTCTCCACCGCGAAACGGATGCGGCGCTCCGGGGAGCCGCCCCATGCATCGGTTCGCGTGTTGGAGTTCGGGGCGAGGAACTGGTGGATGAGGTAGCCGTTGGCGCCGTGCAGTTCCACGCCGTCAAAGCCGGCTTCGACGGCGTTGCGGGCGGCGGTGGCGTAGTCGGCGATGCTCTGGGCGATCTCTGTCTCGGTCAGCTCACGGGGGGTGACGAAGTCCTTCGGGCCCTCGTTGGTGTAGACCTGGCCCGCGGCCCTGACCGCGGAGGGCCCGACCGGGGTCAGGCCTGTCAGGCTGGGGTGGCCGACCCGTCCGGTGTGCATCAGCTGCAGGAAGATCACCCCGCCGCGCTCGTGGACGGCGCCGGTGACCTTCTTCCAAGCCTCGATCTGCTCGTCGGAGTGGATGCCGGGGGTGTTCGGGTAGCCCTGACCGACCGCTGAGGGCTGGGTTCCCTCGGTGACGATCAGCCCGGCGCCGGCGCGCTGGCCGTAGTAGGTGGCCATCAGGTCCGTGGCGGACTGGCCGGGCCCGTAGGCGCGGCTGCGCGTCATCGGGGCCATCACGATGCGGTTGGCCAGCCGCGTGCCGGCCAGGTCGTAGGGGGAGAAAGCCTTGTTCATGATCGTCGTCCCTTGTTCGTACGGGCCCGTGGCAGGGCTACTGTCGCCAGACGTTCTGACGTTACCTGCTCGAACAAGTAAAGCTCACTGTGCATTCCCCGAGTCGTCCGCTAAGGCAATCCAGGTGTCAAAGCGCAGGATTTCTTACCGAACCGACGCCTTCCCTGGCTGGTCTGGGCCTAGACTGGGAAGGGCATACATGTCTGGACAGTTACCCGAGGAGCGCAGCATCATGATCCGTCCAGAATTCGAGGCTCCCGGGCCGGAGGCTGCCGAAGCGGCCCACGTGACGATGCCGCCCTCGGTCCAGGCGGGGCCGATGGCCCACGCGATCTTCCGGGTGGCCAGGCTGCACCGCATGCTCGCCGGGCAGCTCCTGCGCCGGGTCGGCCTCCACCCCGGTCAGGAACTGGTGATGATGCAGCTGTGGGACCTGGGGCCTCAACGCCAGATCGACCTGGTACGGCTGCTCGGGTCCGATGCGGCCACCATGACCCGCACCGTCAAGCGGCTCGAACACGCCGGGTTCGTTCGCCGCCGCCCCAGCCCCACCGACAAGCGGGCAACCATCATCGAGCCCACCGAGGCCAGCCTCGCCCTGCGCCATCAGGTCGATGAGATCTGGGCACAGTTGGAGGAATGCACCGCCGGGGAAATGCCCAAGGAGCGGCAGGCCGAGGCCGTCCAAGTCCTGGACCAGATCGAGGCGAACCTGGCCCTGGCCGCGACCCGGCATGCGCCACAGGAAACCGGAGATCCGGCCGCCCCGCCCGAGGGGCGGGCCGGCCACAGCTAGCCGATCGCGCCCCGGGCGGCTCACCGGGCCTAGGCCCTGGACAACATTCCCGACGAGGAGAAGCGGTGCGCCGCCATCGAAATCCTCTCGACCCCCACCGTGCCCTCGGCGCAGCGGTGACCACCGACTTCCTCAAGCGTCCAACGGCAAGATCACCGGTCTGCTCCGCCCGCCGGTCGCGTTGTGGTGTGATGAGCGACGACCAGCACTCGCCATCAGGTCGATCCCGCCGAGGTCGAGCGGGTCGAGAGGCCCGCGAGCACGTTCAGGGCGGCAGCCCGCCCGTTGTGGCGGACCGCCACATCGAGGCGGTCCGCCGACTCGGCCGGACGCTGGTTCCCCGCCCCTGCTTACCGCCTGCCACGGGTTCATGGCCGCAGCCGGGTGGGCGGGGCCCCCTGTCGGGATCGCCCCTGGGCGAGGAGAACGGACGGTCGGGCACGAGACCGGGGCAGTGGCGCGCCGTGCTCGCCCGGACGCCGCTGCCCACCCGGGCGGGCGGGCCGAGCACGTCTCACCGGCCCCGGTCCTGACGTGCGCGGCAGTGGTCAGGTGGTGGTGTGGGCGAGGTGGTGGTCGATGCGTGCCCAGTGCTCGTCCAGGTGGTGGAGGGCTTGTCGCCGGTTGCCTGTGGCGCAGGCCGTGAGGAGGGCGTGCCAGTCGGCGTCGTGGACAGTGGCGGTGGGCAGGTGGAGATGGTGTGCTCGTTGCCATACGGGCTTCAGGTGGGTGACGGCGTCGTACAGGGGCCGGTTGGCGCAGGCCAGGACGAAGGTGTCCCACAGGGCCAGCTCGTTGGCGAGGGCCTCGGCGGCGTCGCGGCGAGTGGTGGCCCGCGCGTGTGCAGTGGCGCAGTTGCGCAGCGCTTGGAGACGATCCTCCGGCAGGGGCCACGGGAGGGTGGTCAGGGCGGTGCGGTACAGGCCGTGCAGGACGGTGGCGGTGTGCCGACTTTCGGCGGTGTCGATGCTCGTCACGCGCGCGGTGTCAGGGCCGGTGTATTCGACCAGCCGCTGATAGTCGAGCATGAGCAGGGCTTCTCGTACGCGGGCCTGGGGAACCTGGAGCCGCTGGGCGGTTGGTGCCTCGTCCAGGGCGGTGCCCGGGGGCAGCGCCCCGTTGACGATCTCTGTGAGCAGGGTTTCGTGGGTGCGCACGCGTAGGGCGTGGGGATCGTCGAAACCGTGGCGCAGGGACAGGGGAGTGCGTGCTTCGTAAGTCATCGCGTCCTCATGAGGGGGTGGGTCGATCGCTCGTAAACGGGTGCGTGGCAGGTTCAGGTTGGTGGCCGGTGCAGCAGGAAGCGGTGGCTGTCTTCCGATTCGTAGTAGGCCAGCACGCCGGGGATGCAGGAGACGAAGGCACCGTAGCTGTGGCCCACGGTGGTCTCGAGTGCCTCTTGTAGTGGCTTTTCGCCGGTTTCGGAGGAGGAGCGGCTGATGACGACGGCTGTCGCCGGTGCTCCCGCTGTGCGAAGCACCGCCCGCACCGCAGTGACGTTCTGTTCGTGAGGGGCCAGCGGTCTCGCCCATTGTTCGTCGAGGTGGGCGCAGATGTTGTGGGGCAGTTCGCGGGAGAGTTTCTGCCGCTTTCGCGGGCTGGTCAGCTGGGAGAGCCGGTCGCGCCGGGGTCGGAGGATAAAGGCGCGGATCAGGTGCTGGGCGTGTGGGGTGACGGGGTCGGTGTGCAGGTCGTCGTGGTTGCCTGATGCCTTTTCGTGGATGGGCATGGGTGTCTTCCGTTGGTTTGCCGCGCGGCGGGGGATCGGGGGCTGTGGGGGGCCGTTGCGGCCGGTGTGGTGCCCGGTGTCTGTCGGAGTTGGGTTCAGTAGCCGGTGGGTCGGACGAGTCCGGTTTCGTAGGCGAAGACGGCTGCCTGGGTGCGGTCGCGCAGGTGGAGTTTGTCGAGGATGCGGCTGACGTGGGTCTTGATGGTCTGTTCGGCCACGACGAGCTGGGAGGCGATCTCGGCGTTCGACAGGCCCTGAGCGACCAGCGCCAGTACTTCGGTTTCGCGTTCGGTCAGGTTCGCGACGCGCTCCTTCACCAGGGCTTGTGGCGTGTGGATGCGGGTGAACTCGGTGATGAGGCGTTTGGTGATGTTGGGTGCCAGGAGTGCGTCCCCGGCGGCGACGACGCGGACGGCTTCGGCGAGCTGCTGTGCGGAGGCGTCTTTGAGGAGGAAGCCGGAGGCGCCGGCGCGCAAGGCTTCGTAGACGTATTCGTCGAGGTCGAAGGTGGTCAGGACGAGGATCCTGGTGTCGCCGGCGGGGTGGGCGGTGATGCGGCTGGTGGCTTCGATGCCGCTGGCGCCGGGCATGCGGATGTCCATCAGGACGACGTCGGGTCGCAGTTCACCGGCCTTGGTCACGGCGTCGTTGCCGTCGACGGCTTGGCCGACGACGTCGATGTCGGGCTCGGCGCCCAGGAGGACGGTGAAGCCCTGGCGGACCATCATCTGGTCGTCGGCGATCAGTACGCGGATTGGGGTCATGCGGGTCTTCCTGTCGGGGGAGTGCCGTCGTCGGGGGTGGGGAGCAGAGCGCTGAGAGGCAGGCGGGCGGTGACTCGGTATCCGCCGTCGGGGGTCGGCCCTGTGGTGAGGTCGCCGCCGAGCATGGTGACCCGCTCACGCATGCCGAGCAGGCCGTGCCCGGCGCCGGGAGAGGAGGCAGCAGGCCGGGCCGGGGCCGTGTTGGTGACGTCGATCCTCAGGCCCCCCGGCCTGTGCTGGAGCTGAACATCGACGTGCGAACCGGGCGCGTGGCGCAGGCAGTTGCTCAGAGCCTCCTGCACGATGCGGTACACGGACAGCTCCGCTCCGGGCGCGAGCGGCCGCGGCGGCCGGCCCGTCGTCTGCGTAGTGACAGACAGGCCGGCTGCGCGGACGTTGTCGACCAGCGTGCCGAGGTCGGCCAGGGTGGGCTGGGGAGTGCGTCCGGTGTGCGGGTCGGGGGCCTCCTCGGTCCGCAGCACACCCAGAACACGACGTAGCTCGGTGAGCGCGTCCAGCGCGTTGTTCCGGATCCCGGCCAGGTTCTCCTTCAGCTCCGGTGGGTTGTCGAGGAGGTGAGGCGCTACTTGTGCCTGGATGGAGATCACGGACATGTGGTGGGCCACCACGTCGTGCAGCTCCCGGGCGATCCGGCCCCGCTCCTCGAGCAGGGTGCGCTGGGCACGCTCCTCGGCGGTCAGGCCGGCCTGCGCCTCCAGCCTCACCTGGGTCTCTCGCTGCCCGCGCAGCGTGATGCCGAGCAGCACGACCACGGAGAAGAGGACCAGGGCCAGCACGGTGGTGGAGCGGTGAGCGGCTCCACCACCGGTGATTAGTTGGATCCCGCCGGGCAGGAGGACGGACAGGGCGAGGGCCTCGCAGGCCGCGCGGGTGCGCACGCGCAGCGCGAGCAGCAGGAGGATGGCGGCGTGGGCGCACAGTTCGGGGATGCTCCAGGGCCATGGGGTGTTCCACAGCAGGTACGGTGCGCTGGCCGCGGCGGCGATAGAGCATCCTGCCAGGGACAGCCACCAGGCGAGCACGGGGCGGGCCAGGGCGAGGAGCAGCGCGCCGCCTTGCAGCAGGGCAAGCAGGACGCCGTACCCCAGACCCAACTCGTTGCGGTGGCCCAGCTGGTCGCTGTCGGCAATGACCACCACGACAGCCGCCACGGTGATCAGGACGTGGGGCAGCCTGCTCAAACGCCGGGGCAGGCCGAGGGGCGGCAGCGGGTCGGCCCTGAGGACCAGCAGGTCCTCGTGTATCCCTCGCACGGCGCTGATCACTTTGGTCTGGTCTCGTTGGTCAATCATGTCTCATCCGGCGATCGTCGGTCGGGGGTCATGGTCGTGGAGCGCGAGGCAGCCCGTGTGGCTGCGGCCGGTCGCGAGCGGGTCAGGGGAGACCGACGCGGCGGCCCGGGCCGGTGTTCGTGGGCGCGGAAGGCCAACCAGCACACCAAGAGCGCGGTGGCGAACACGGGCAGCCAGAGCAGCCGCCCCACCACCCACCCCGGACCGTCGGGCACCGTGTGCAGGCCGGGCATGGGTGCTCCCCACAGCAGTGCGGTGGCGGTGACGGCCATCATCGCGGTCTGGTGCCACAGGAAGACGGTCATGGCCGACAGGTTGGCCAGCGCGACCGCCGCCCAGGCCGCCGGTCGCCGCATCAACCGCGCCAGCCGGTCTCGTGCCAGCAGAGCGAGAGCGCACTGGGCGAGTCCGAACGTGACGACGGCCAAGGTGGGGGGATTGAGGTTGGAGATCCTCTCGCCGTCGACGCCCACCATGCTGGCCGGGTAGCCGCACCATCCGACGAGCAGGGCTGCCGACAGGCCGGCGCTGGCCAACAGTGCAACCAGCGGAGCGCGTCGGGTGAACGCGCCGCGGGCCCAGGCCGCTCCCAGGCAGTAGGGGACCAGCCACCCGGCGGCCAGGTTGATCCAGCCGAGCCAGGCAGGGGCATCGAACCCGAAGCGCCCGAGGTCCACCAGGGCGACGACGGCCAGCGGCCACAGTGGGCTGAGACCGGCGACCACCGGCGTCAGAGTCGTCAGCAGCGCGAACACCACCAGGAACCACAGCGGCGACAGGGCCAGCTTCAGGAGCGTGCGGGCCGTCTCCACGGCCGCCCCCAGGACCAGCATGGCGACGACGGCGACCGTCCACCAGCACACGAGTACGGCGGTCGGTCTGAACAGGCGCCGCACTCTCCGGGACAGCCACCGCGCATAGCGCTCCCCCCGGGCGCGGGCCGACAGGTAGCTGGTGGCGCCGGCGTGGCCTCCGACGAGGAAGAACACCGCCAGGGTCTGCAGGAGCCAGGAGATGGGAGCCAGTTGGGGCATGTGCTGCAGCGGGCTGGTGGAGCTCAGCGCACCGTCGGCGGTGGTCAGCGCCGTGACCAGCCAGTGGCCCAGGACGACTCCGAGGATCGCGAGAGCCCTCAGCGCGTCGACCGCCCGGTCGCGATCGGGCGGCGTGCCCTCTTCGATCCTTCCCGTCAGCCGCGCAAGACGTATGCCGAGCTCAGGCACCGGCCGCCTCCGTGGAGGAGCCGAGGACGATCCGGGCGAGGCTCCGCAGGGATACGGAATCGGGCCGCAAGTAGCCGCTGTGGTCGGCGTCGCCCGCCGCGAACGGCCGGGCGCCGAAGGCGGGGTCTGCCGGGTCGGCACCGAAACCGACCTCCGTATCCAGGAAGGCAATGCTGGTGTGCGGCACGTTCGCGATCCAGTCGCCGCTGCCCCGGCCGGCCCAGACGCGGGCCGAGGTGCGCAGTTCGGCCGCGTTCGCGCGACCCGCGCCGGGGCTCCCGTACAGGACGATGTCGGCGACCTGCAGTCCCGATGCCGCCCTGCCACACACCACCGAACCGTAGGAGTGGCACAGCAACGACACCCGCGCCCCGGGGCGGCCGGCGCCGTGCAACTCCGCGACAAAGGTGCGCAGAGCGCGGGCGGCCTCGTCGGCCCGGCCGGTGGTCAGCACCTCGGGACTGACCGTCCCGGGGGTGTCGTAGCCGAGCCAGGTGATCACCGCTGCGCGGGAGCCGAGCTCGCGGTGCAGGGCACCGGCCCCGGCGCTGAACCGGCTGTAGGTGTCCAGGCCGGTGTCCGACCCCGGCACCAGCACCGCTATTCGGTCGGCTGCAGCGAGGTCACCGAACACCTCGACGGCCCGCCCGGCGCCTCGTCCGTCGAAGGACAGGAAGTGACGCCCAGGACCCGCCAGGGCGGAAAGCCGGCCGGCCCTGCCGGTGCGTCCGTACTGCTGAGCCATGCGCGCTGCCCGGACGATGTTGTCGTGGTTGGCCTCGTAACGGGAGTTCAGAGTCTGCGCGGATACCGGCGCCAGTACGGCGGGCGCCGGCGCTGGGACACTGGGCCGGGCAGCGGCCGAGACGGGAATGACCACCGCGGCGGTCACCAGAGCGGCGAGCATGGTCCGGCGGAAGCGTCCGGCACGGGGCGTCATCAAAATCCTCATTCGTTCCACAACCTGCGGGGCTGGAACCGAAGCTATGGATCACAGCTGGTGGTCGGCATCACTCCGCAGAGCCGCTTCCTCGCGTAGCTCTGACGTAGGGGGTATCCCGACCGACGACTGGCCCGCCGGTCCGAGCGACAGGGCTGCCTCATGCTGGTGAAGCTGCGGCCGCTGCCTGCCGTCGCCCAACGACGGCAGGCAGCGGCATGTCGAAAACGTGGCAGTGGCCGGTGGCGACGGTGCCAGCCCCAGGTCAAGCCGCCGCACCCCCGCTCTCGTCATCAGCAGCCAGAAGGCCAACTGGCACTCGCCGCGGTCCGGGGAGTAACTGCCAACAATGCGGCGATACGGGCGGACGGTACTTGTCGGCCGTCGGCCTCAGGCAGTCGGTGACTGAGAAGCGCCGGATTGCCCGGCGGCCAGGTTCTGCGCGAATCGGTTCAGGACCTTCATGGCGGTGGCTTGCTCCTCGGGCGTCATGTCGGCGACGGTGAGCGCCTCGAGTTCCCGCCAGGCGGCCTCCACCTGAGCGCGCAGCGCCTGCCCGGCGCGGGTGGCGGAGACGAGTACGACCCGCCGGTCCATCTCCGCCCGTCGGCGGGTGACGAAGCCGGCCTGTTCCATGCGCTGCAGCATCTTCGTCACCGTGGAGGAGTCCAGCCCAAGGACCTTGATCAGGTCGGACTGGCGCTGCTCGCCGTGCTCCCACAGCTGCATCATCAGCACCTCCTGCCCCGGATACAGGCCGGTGGCGCGCAGCAGGGCACCCGCGGCGATGCGGTGGAGGCGGGCGGTACGGAAGATCTCCTCGCTGACCGGAGCACCGACAACCTTCGGAACCGGGTCTTCGGGGGAGGCGGGTTCCGGTACTGCTGGCACTGCCACAGGGTCTCCTTCATCGGCGTTTCACGCTCATTGCGCAGCGGTGTCACTCTTCGAGTGGACGCGGCATCAAGGTTACTCTCTTGCCGACCAACCAATTGTAGGCCCGTGACGCACAGACCGGCTCACCCGCCGCGTTCAGGACCGGCGTGGGCTGGTACGTGAGGACGGGTGTGACGACAAGGAGGCTCATGACGCTGCCCGTGCTGTTCGGGGCGAACATCGACCCCCTCTGGAGCGATGCAGGTGGCCCGCTGAGGCTGGCGCTGCAGGCCGAGCGAGACGGCCTGGAGCTGATCACGGTCCAGGACCATCCCTACCAGGCCGCCTTCTACGACATGTGGACCCTGATGTCCTTCCTGGCCGCCCGTACGGAGCGGGTGGTGTTCGTGCCGGCCGTGGTCAACCTGCCGCTGCGCCCACCGGCGATGCTGGCGAAGGCCGCCGCCAGCTTCGACCTGCTGTCCGGTGGGCGCCTGCGCCTCGGCCTGGGCACCGGGGCCTTCTGGGAAGCGATCGTCGCGATGGGCGGCCCCCGCCGCGGCAAGAAGGAGGCGGTCGACGCGCTCGCCGAGGCCATGGAGGTGATCCGCGCGATGTGGAGCGGGCACCGCTCCGCCCGGGCCGGCGGCGCCCACTACAAGGTGGCCGGCATCCATCCCGGCCCCACCCCCTCGGCTGATCTCGGGATCTGGCTGGGCGCCTACGGGCCCAGGATGCTCGCCCTGACCGGACAGAAGGCCGACGGGTGGCTGCCCACCCTGTCCTACCTCCCCCCTGACCGCCTGGGTGAAGCGATCACCCGCATCGACGACGCCGCACACCAGGCCGGTCGCGACCCTGCCGCCATCCGCAAGGTCTACAACCTAGGCGGACTGATCACCCCGGCGCCAAAGGGGCCGTTCCACGGTCCGGCGCACCAATGGGTGCAAGAGATCACCGGTCTGGTCCGCGACCGGGGGATGAACGGCTTCGTGTACTGGCCCGACCAGGACCACCAGCGCCAACTGGCGCTCTTCGCCCACGAAGTCGTCCCCGCCGTCCGCCAGAACCTGACCCTCTGATCACAGCAGCCGCCGACGTCAGCCAAGGCCGACTGGTGAGGACAAGAAATCTCCGGGCTTGGGAATCGCCGCTTCCGGGCGTACGTTGGACGAGAAAGATTGGCCGACCAGATAACTGGGTGTTATACCCATTTCGGCCGCCCTGGGTGTAGCTCGAAGGTGAGCAGCACTACCCGCACCAACCCCGCTAGGAGAGTCACCGTGTCCGAGCAGACCTTTACCCCCGAGAACACCGCGATGCTGTTGATCGACCACCAGGTCGGCACCATGGGATGGGTACGCTCCATCGGCTTCGAAGAGCTCAAGGCCAACGCCCTGGCCCTGGCCAAGGCCGCCAAGGCCCTCGACATCCCCCTCGTCCTGACGTCCTCGATGGAGAGCTACGCCCAGGGCCCGCTGCTGTCCGAGCTCGAGGAAATCGCCCCCCAGGAGCACGCCGCCCGCGTCCAGCGCCAGGGCGTCGTCAACGCGCTGGACGACGAGAACTTCGCCGCCGCAGTCAAGGTCACTGGAAAGCGCAACCTGATCATCGCCGGTGTCACCAACGACGTCTGCACCGTCTTCCCCACCCTCACCGCCCTCAGCGACGGTTACCAGGTCCAGGTCGTCGCCGACGCCGGCGGCTCACCCACCGCCATGGCCGACCAGGTCGCCCTGCGCCGCATGGAGAACGGCGGAGCCACCATCACCTCCACCAACCAGCTCCTGGCCGAACTCGCCCAGTCCTGGACCGGCCCCAACGGGGAGAAGATCCTTCCCATCGTCGCCGGCCTGATGCCGCAGTAACACCCGCGCCTACCGCCCGGAGCGCCCGCTCCTGCCCGGACCGGTGGTCCGGGCAGAAGCCACTCCCGGCACACCCCGCCTGACCGCACCGGCGCCCTCAGAACGCCCTGACCTTCAGCCAGCTGCTGCCGGAGCTCACTGAGATTCTTCGTGGATGTGTGGGCCTCGCGTTCAACGTTGTCTTCGACCGCAATTGCTTCGAACGGGAAGTGCGCGCCGTCATCAGGCCCTCACCAGCGTTGGCCCAGCTGGGAGCCGAACACCCGACCCTCCGGAACTGGAGACATCCTGCCGCTGGGGAAGACGCCATGGAGCCGTACTCGGTCTGGCGAGGCCTGTGGCGCGCTGATCGCGGGACATACCGGCTCCAGAGGGTCGGTGGGGCTCATGACGCGGTCGGAGACTGCCTGGCCATGCTTCAGCGGATCGAGGAGATGGCGAAGGGCGCACCCCCGGGCTTTCTCAGGCAGTCCGGAGTCGTTCGAGGAACTCGGGGACACCGTCCACCTTCCGGTAGGGCTTAAAGGCGGGGGCGAGTCCGCGGACCAGAGTGACGCATCGGTCGGCGCCGATGCGGGTGGCGAGGTCGAGTGACTCGGTGCTGACGACGAGGGCCTGTTCGACCTCGCGGGCCTGGAGGAGGCTGCGTGCCTCGTAGGTGCGGAAAACGCCACGCGTCTTGTCCCGTGCCCGGGGAAGCAGGGACAGGCCCTCGTCAATACTGGCTCGGGCCTCCTCGGTACGGCCGAGGTCCAGGAGGCACTGGCCGGAGTCCACGGCCAGGTCCGCCGTGCTCATCCACCGGCACCAGCCCGGTGCCGGGTCGGCCGCGTCGGTCAGCAGGGCGGTCTCGGCTGCGGCGAGGTCGCGGTGGCAGTCGGCGGCGGCCCCAAGAGCGGCGTGGGCTCGTGCCCTGCGCAGGTGCAGCAGCGAGCGGGCGGTGGGGTGCCTCGTGTGGATCAGGGCCTGGCTCAGGGGTTCTACGGCGGATCCGGGCTGGCTGAGCCAGATCGACTGGTAGGCGAAGTCGGACAGGACCCCGGCCCCGAGGTCCCGGTCGCGGGCGGTGTGCGCGTTCGTGAGGGCCGCGTTCCACAGCTTGCCGGCCGCGTGGTGCTCGCCTTGGTCGAAGCGGTACCAGCCGCAGGTGCTGGAGAGGGAGGCCGCCAGGCGGTGCAGGCGGCGGCCGGTGGCCTCGCTGTAGCGGGCGCCTTCGAGGAGGTCGGTCACGGTGGTGAGGTGGGCGTCCATCAGCTTGATGGTGTGCTGGCGCTGCTCGGTCGGCAGGGCGGTCAGTTGGGTGCTGGTGTCCTCCAGCCAGTCCACGAGCTTGTCATCGACGCGGTTCCCGCCGAGTGCGGTGGTGAGGCGGTCGGGTTCGAGCGCGGCCCACTGGGAGGCCAGCCCGGCAAGGGCGAGCGCGCTGTAGGTCAGGAAGGTACGGCGTTCGCGGTTCATCGCGGCTCTCTGTGCATCTCGAAGTGCTTGGACGGTGTACGCCGCCCCGAGCGGCACCGGGTCGTCCCGGCCCGGGAGCCAGTGGGGCCACGGGTACCGCTCCAGGTCGGAGATGGGCACGTCGAAGGCGTCCGCGATCAGGAGCTGGGATTCGATGCTCGGCGTCTTGCGGCCGTTCTCCCACTTGCTGACGGCCGCCTTGTCGGTGCCCGAGCGAAGACCCTCCGGCCGCATCGCGGCAGCGCGGTGCAAGCGCTCTACGAGGTCGCTCTGGGACCAGCCGCGTAAGAGGCGGGCGTAGGCGAGGGGGTGCCGAATCGGGTCGTCCACGGGAGTAATCCCATCATCGACGGTGACGGCCAGGCTACCGCGCGTACGGGCGGGACAACCCCGGGACAACAGTGAACGCCTATGGCTGGACGCCGAGTTGGGGCTGTACTCGTCGTTCCTCGACACGTTCCTCCCGAAGTGGGACACG
Source organism: Streptomyces sp. NPDC054887 (assembly GCF_053610585.1). Taxonomy (NCBI): domain Bacteria; kingdom Bacillati; phylum Actinomycetota; class Actinomycetes; order Kitasatosporales; family Streptomycetaceae; genus Streptomyces; species Streptomyces sp. NPDC054887. The sequence goes on from NZ_JBSGYQ010000010.1 coordinate 132,966, forward strand.
TTCCTCCCCGAAGTGGAAGGCGAACGCGCATGAAACGACGCGCTGCGATCATCGGCCTGGGCCACCAGGCCGCCGAGGATCACCTGCCCGGCCTGCTCGGCTCCAGCCGGGCCGAACTCGTCGCGGTATGTGACAACAACCCAGACATCCTGCACGAGCGAGCGGACACTCTGGGAGTGCCCGGTTTCACCCGGGCAAGTGACCTCCTGGCCGAGACGGCCCCGGACTTCGCGATCGTCGCCGTCCCCCACCACGCCGGACGCGCGGTGATCGAGGAGTGCGCCGCCGCCGGCGTCCACGTCCTCAAGGAAAAGCCGTTCGCCACCTCCGTCGAGGAGGCACGTGCACTGGCCGGTACCTGCCACGACGGGCGGGTGGAGCTGATGGTGACGCTCCAGCGCCGGTTCAACCCCATCTACACCAGCGTGGCCGGAATGCTGGACCAGATCGGCACCGCGTTCCTGGTCGGCGGGCACTATTCGTTCCACACGCCCAACCCCGGCGCCGGATGGCGCGGGGACCTCAAGCAGGCCGGTGGCGGCTGCATCATCGACATGGGCTACCACCTGATCGACCTGCTGCTGTGGTACTTCGGCCTGCCCAGCCGGGTCATCGCGGAGTTCTCCACCACCGCCCTTCCCGAAGGCGGGTACGACGCGGAGGACACCGCCGTCGTCCAGCTCGGGTACGACTCCGGCCTGTACGGATCGCTCGTCCTGTCCCGCTGGATGGCGCCGAAGACGGAGTTCCTGCGGGTCGTCGGGACGGCCGGCTCGGTGGTGTTGACCAAGGGATCGGTCCAGCGGCTCGACCTGGACGGCACGGTCGTGGAGGAGCTGACCCGCCCGTACGCCCCCAGCGTCGCCACCGCCCAGATCGACTACTTCTGCCGGGTCCTGGACGGAGAACGGCGCAACGTCTCCGGCCCCGAACAGCACCTGGCCCACGCCGCGTTCATCGCATCCTGCTACGAGTCCAAGACGGCAGGCCGCTACATCGACCCCAAGGAGATGCTGTGACCAGCCCCCTCGCCCTCCTCGGCGGCACCCCGGCCGTCACCAACGGTGGCCCTCACTTCACCTGGCCGCCGATCGACGACATCACCCGCGCGAAGGTGCTCGACCAGTTGGACTCGGCAGTCTCCATCCCCGGCCGGTCCGGGATCGTCGCGGACCTGGAGGACGCTCTCCAGGACTACTTCGGCGCACGGCACGCGATCACCACCAGCTCCGGCACCGCGGCCCTGCACGCCGCTTACTGGGCCGCCCGCATCCGGCCCGGCAACGAGGTCATCGTCCCCGCCTGGACCTTCCACGCCACCGCCTCGCCGCTGTTCCAGCTCGGCGCGGTCCCGGTCCTGTGCGAGACGCTCCCGGACGGCAACATCGACCCCGCCCGGGTGGCTGAGCTGGTCACCTCCCACACCCGCGCCATCATGGTCACCCACCTGTGGGGCAAGCCCGCCGACATGACCGACCTCGCCGCGCTGGCCAAGGACCGCGACCTCGCTCTGCTGGAGGACGGCTCACACGCCCACGGAGCCAGCCACGGCGGGCAGAAGGTCGGCACCTTCGGTCTGGCAGGGGCCTTCTCCCTCAACGGTCCCAAGCCCCTGTCCGGCGGTGAGGGCGGCTTCGTCCTCACCGACGACGACGACACCTACTACCGGATCCTGACCTTCGCGCACTACAACAAGCGGGCCAGGAACGAGATCCCGGACGACCATCCGCTCGCGCGGTACGCGGTCACCGGGGCTGGCCTTAAGCTCCGCATCCACCCCCTGGCCGCAGCTCTCGCCCACGACCAGCTCACCCGCCTGGACGCCTACCTCGCCGGCCGCGAGGAGATCGCCGCCTACCTGACTCGCGAGCTCGGCCAGATACCCGGGATGGCAGTCACGCCCATGCCCGAGGGGGTGAAGTCGTCCTGGTACGCGTTGACGGCCAGCTACCGGCCCGACCAGCTTGGCGGCCTGTCCATCGACCGCTTCCACCAGGCCATCGTCGCGGAGGGCGCGACCGAGTTCGACCTGCCCGGCTCCACCCGCCCCCTGAACCAGCTCCCGCTATACCAGCTCCCCTCGCACCTCTTCCCCGGCTACCCGAACACCCGCAGCCGCTACCAGCCCGGCGACTTCCCCGTCGCCGAGAAGGCGCACACGCACACGATCAAGCTGCCCGTCTGGCACCGTGAACAGGATCTGGAACTGGCCGAGCAGTACGTCAGCGCGGCCAGGAAGGCCAGCGAACACCACAAGGAGCTTCTGTGACTGTGACCTCCGACCTCGCCCGAACACTGGCAGAGGAGGCCGAAGCCGAAGGCATCACTACTTTCGTAGCTGCGGCCGTCGTCACCGACGCCGACCGCATCCTCTTGGTACGCCGCAAGCCGGACGACTTCATGGGCGGCCTGTGGGAGATCCCATCCGGGCACGTGGACGTCGGGGAGACCATCCTGGACGCGGCTCGCCGCGAGACGCGGGAGGAGACCGGTCTTACCGTCTCCTCCGTGGACCGCTACCTCGGGCACTTTGACTACGAGAACAGCCGCGGCACCATCACCCGCCAGTTCAACTTCGCCGTCACCGTTGCCGAGACCGGGCCGGTCATCCTGACCGAACACGACCTGCACCAGTGGGCGGCCTCGACCGGTGACCTGCCGGGCGTCACCGACGGCGTACGAACGGTTCTGGCCAGCGCGTAGGAACCACGGTGCCCCTCCCGTTCGGCCCGCCCCTCCCAGAGACGAGGGACGGGCCGTCTGGGGTCATCCAGGCGGCGGCCCAACTGTCTGTAGGACCACGAGGGTGCCCTGCCGGGCGAGCTCGGCCCGCATACGCTGGTTGTCGAGGGAGAGGCCCTGAATGCGCTGGGCACGCCCACGAGCAGGAAGCTGACACCCGCCGGGCCGAAGCGGCGTAGTCATGCCCGGCCTGCCGCAGATATCCCGCCTGGACCGCCTCCGCGTGGTGGAGGAGTACCAGGCGTACCAGCTGGAGCGGACCCGGACCGGGCCGAGCGCGTATCCGGAAGTATGTGTCTGATAATCGATCATGTGGCGGTAGGGGCGGAGCACGGCTGTGCGAAACCAGTAATGGGCTGGTTCGCTGCCACGTCCAAGGGTGTGGGGGATTCGCATGGGATTGCCGGTTGCGTCGGATGCTGTCGTGGCGCGTGAGGACAGGTTCGATTGGTTTTGCGAGACAGTGTCCAGCGAAGTGATGCCTGTCACGCTCAGCACCCGGCATACGGCTGACTTCCGCGCGAGAATCACGGACTTGGATCTCGGCGTGGTGCGGTTGTCCGCCGTGGCTTGCTCACCGGTGCTCTCGCGCCGCACTTTGGCCCATGTCCGGCGCGGCGATCCCGAGCACTTGCAGCTGGCGCTCATCACACAAGGCGCTTTCAAAATTTCTCAGCGGGGCAGCGAATCGGTGGTCGCAGGGGGACTTGTGCTCACGGACACCTCACGACCGAGTGAGGGGACCTGCACAGGCGGGCAGGTCGAGACGGTCGTGCTCCAGATTCCCCGCCCGGCCCTGGCGCTGCGCCCAGACCGGGTGGACCGCCTCCTCGCACAGAGCATGGCTGCAGACGTGGGGTCAGGGGCAATCTTCGCTGACTTCCTGAAAACGCTGCTGAAACACGGCCCGCGCTGTCGCCCCCAGGAGCTGCGCAGGATGGGGTCCGTCGCCCTCGAATTGGCCACCGCATGTCTGGCGCAGCAGCTCGGTGACCCCGGCGAGGCGCCTGCCGAGGCCCGTGCGCAGGAGACACGCCAGCGGATCTACCGCTTCATCGAGAACAACCTCGGTGACCCGCACCTGACGCCTCAGGTGATCGCTGACCGGCACAACCTGTCCCTGCGGGGCCTCTACGCCCTCTTCGGCGACCAAGACCTGAGCATCGCGGCACGCATCCGTCAAAGCCGGCTGGAGCGCGCCCATGCCGACCTCGCACTCCGGGAACTGAGCGGTCAGCCCGTTCAAGCGATCGCAGCTCGCTGGGGCTTCTCCAGCGCCACCGCGTTCAGCCGGGCCTTCCGCGAAAGCTATGGGGTCACCCCTACCGAACACCGTGCGCTCTCACTGCTCCCCACGGCACGCAGAGCACAGAAACCCTGCACGCCACGCACACCACCGCGCGCTATTCAAGCCTAGATTCACTGGTGCTAAAGACCGTGACATGAGAGGGAACGCGGAGAGGCCGGCATCCGGCCGGCAGGTCGGGTCCTGGTTCGGCGGCGTAGCGGGTTTCGCATCTGTCAAGAAACTTTGCGCTATATAGATATTTGAGCGCCAGGCTGCGCGAGCCATAAATGATCATGCTTGAGTGTTATCCAAAGAGACTTAATTCGCCGAATAGGAGTAGCCGTGATACGTCGTATACGCTCACTTTTCGTACTGGGCTTCGTGGCCAGTTCTTCGCTGGTTGGCATGGGTTCTGCGCAGGCAGCTACGCCCGAAGTCTGCATCGACGCGCATGTGTCCGGAGAAGGCTGGCAGGGGGAGGTTTGCAATTCTCCCGGAGAGTACGGCTACGCCGGGACTGTGGGAGAGAACCGGGCTATTGAGGCGCTGCGAGTCAGGGCGCCGGGCATGGGATCGGTTTGCCTGAACGCCCACCTCCGAAACCGGGGTTGGGTGGGGGAGAGGTGCTTCGTTGCTAACGCGCATCCGATATTCATTGGGACCACGGGGGAGAATCGCCCAATGGAAGCTCTGACCATGAGCGTTTCTAACGGATCCATTATGGGTGCTGCTCACGTTCAGAGTCGAGGCTGGCAGCCCTGGAAGGCTAACAATTTCCTGTACTTCGGCACGGAAGGTAGCGCTCTTAATATGGAGGCCATTGCCGTCCTCCCTAATACCTGGTAATTCCTGTAGGGAAATTTGGAGTCGGCCTGCTTCATATCAGTTTGGGGAAGTGAGCTGACCCCGGTGCCGTCGATGTTCAGGAGGCAGTCGGAGACAGAGTCGAAGGGCGACACCAGCGTCATATCCCTCAACGATGTGTCAGGTGCCGCGCCCATGCGGCGTCCCTTCCTGATGTTCCTTCAGGGCCAGGGCCTGCTCAGGGACACCGGCGATCCGTGGGGAGTGGCGGCCCGCGACACCGACCGGCAGGGCATCGGGATCGGCTGGGAGTAAGGCCGCATCCGCCCGTAGGCGCCGGGAGCGGGACGCGGCGGTCGCCGTGGATGTGCGGCGCACACCGTGCAAAGCGTGCGAGGCCGGGGACGGTGAGCAGTGCCGCACCCAGAAGGGCTGGGTGGCCGAACAACCGCACGTCGGCCGCCGAAGCGAGGCCGAGGCGACGGTCGACGCCCGTCTCGTCTACCTTGACATCAACCCCGTGCGCGACGCCTGACGCCTGACGGGCCAACGGGCGGCGGCCCTGGTCCGGGTCGCGGCCAGACTCTGAGAGGCTCGTGGCCCCCGTCCTGTCGTATGGGGCCACGAGCCCGTGCTTCCTGCGTACCCACCCGCTCGCAGTGGTGCGACTGCGGGCTCGCCTCGGTCAAACCCCCGCCCCGAGGGCATGCTGCACCTTGTGCGGGTCTCGGGCGGGGGGCCGGCATCCTGTGCGTCGTGCGGGAGACAAGGCTGCTGCGGCATGAGGCGGCGCGGCAGTCAGTTACGTAGGTAGCGGATCGTCACTTACCCAATGGGGCCTGACGGGCTTTCATGGTCTGTGGATACCAGTAGGTAGTTGATGTCGACGTCGGTGCCGAAGGCTGTCCCTGCCCTGATGGTGCCGTCGGTCACGTGTCCGTGTGCCTGAAGGATGAGGCGGGCGTTCTGGCGTGCAGTAAGGGACAGGTCGTTGGCACGCAGTTGGGCGAGGGAACGTGAGATGTCGAGCCCGTACTTGACCACCGGGGTCGGCTGGCTGGGCGCGCTGGTGGGATGGGTGAGAAGCAGCAGGCCATAGACCTGCCCTCTGCCGGCGCTGACGGTAGAGGCCTTGGCCAGATCGTCTGCCATGTACCGGCTGTACTTCTCGACCGTTGCCTGCTGCTTGCGCGCGAAGTCGAACGTGTACGCCGCCTTCAGCTCCAGCAGGGCCAGCGGCTCGTGGCTCGCCTCGTCGAGGACGGCCAGATCGGTGCGCCCCCCGGGCTCGGTTGGGACTCCACTCCCGCGCGGTGATGTGTCCTGGCAGCTCGGTGTGCAGCAGCCAAGCCAGGCGGTCGCGGATCGGGTGCTCAGGGCGAGGTAGGCCAGCTCATCGGGAGCGAAGGACGAACATGCCTTCGTGAGGGCCCGTTCGAGCAACTTCGGGGTGATCTCAGCCATGCGGCCATTGTTGCGAGGTAGGCCCAAGCCTGGCCTGGGCGGAGCGTTGCACGTCCCGCCATGGCCGGTGTCCGTGGCGAGGGCAGGATCCGAGAAGAGACGGCCGGCTCAGGGAGCCGCTGGGAATCGGCTGGCCTGTTTGTGCAGCACACGGCCCGTGTGCGTCGTGGCGGAGCGAGTTGGTCGGCTTGTTGCTGGCCGGGGGGAATGGGCATCGGTTTCGGGGGCAGGCGCTGGTCAGGGCGGGCTTCTGCGGTTGTTCCTCCGTCGTTGCAGGAGCCGCCCGTCCTCTTCGTTCGTGCGGTTGTGCGGTGCGTGTGCGGGTGTGCGAAGAAGTGTGCAGAACGCCTGTTACGAAGATCCGGCCCTGCGGGTGGGGTGGTGCGCGGGGTGGCGCGTGGGGTCGTGCGCCGGAGCACGCAAGCGCTTTCCGTTTATGGTTCAACGGGTGGGTGTAGCTGTCAGTGAATGTCAGGCTCACGCCTAACTGTCCATTCATGCGCTATACATGCGCGTGTTACGGAAATGTCCGTAATCGGTAACGTGGTGTCAGTCGTACCCCACGGCCAGCACCTGGGGTCCAGAGTTTGGGTCCTCGGCACCGACAGGGGGGCCGGGACCCGCACCGCACCACCGGCCGCGTTTCGGCTCGTGGTGCACATGATTGAGGGGACATCACTCATGTCTGCATTTTCCGCCCGCCGTCTGGCCGCGTCCGTCCTCGCGGCCGGAGCGATCGTTTCCGCCGCCGCTCTGCCGGCCATGGCCCAGGACCGCGACGAGGACCGGCGCCAGCGCCCGGGCGTCGAGATCAGCGCCGTCCAGGCCAACAGCCCCGGCCCCGACAACCGCTCGAACCGGTCGCTGAACCGTGAGTGGATCGAGATCACCAACAGCCACCGCCGCGCGGTCAACCTGGACGGCTGGACCCTGCGCGACCGTGACGGCAACCGCTACCGCTTCCACGACGTACGCCTCGCCGGCCGCGCGACGGTCCGTATCCACACCGGTGTCGGCCGCGACACCCGCACCGACCTCTACATGGACCGCCACCACTACATGTGGGACAACCGCTCCGACACCGCGACCCTGCGCAACGACCGCGGCCACACCGTGGACACCGAGTCCTGGGGCCGCGGCGGACACCACCGCGGCTGACCCCACCACCCGCACCTGACCACAGGCACAGGGCAGCACAGGCCAGCACGGGGCGGCACGCCAACGGCGCGCCGCCCCCACGTGGTTGCGCCCCATGACGGGCCGCGCCTGCGGTCATCTATGTTGCGGGGGTGACCTCCATAGACATCGTCGCAGGGCTGGGCGCATTGATGTGCGGCTTCGTCACCGTCGCCTGTCTCGCCAGTACGTGGGTTGGCTTTCGCCTCATGGTCCGCGGCAAGCGGATCAACGCCGAGGTGGTCGGCGTTCGTGAGGAGGCGGACACTGACGGGGATCCCCGGTACTTCCTGGTAGTTGCCTTCACACCGCCGGGGGGCGCCCGAATCGAAGCCGAATCCCTCACGGGCAAACCCCACCCGCCCGAACGACGGGGCCCGCGGCAAAAGGTCGGAGTCGTCTACGACCCAGCCCGGCCGACCCGAGTGCACGTCGATGGGTACCCCAAGGGCAGCATCCTCATGGCGCTGCTGGCCGCGGCGGGCAGCGGATCACTGACCGCGATGTGCGTCAGCAGGTTGCTCGCCTGACGGCGCCAGGCCAACTGAGAACACCTGGCACAGCGACTTCACGCATCACCAGCAGTTGAGCGCGGACCGCCGACGCCGCGCGCCAGGACCGAACCGACCAAGCGCGAGAGCCGGTGGCACAAGCGCGCCCAGAGGGCCAGCCATTGGTTTTCAATTTTCCGTCACCGGACCTGCCCCGGGGGACGAAGCGGGGGCGGCACCCTTACATCATCGCGCCTGGGCGTCGGATGTCCGCATAGACACGGGCCTTCACCCCGGGTACGCCGGGCTCGCGGCGTACCGGGGCAACGCCGGAGGTGGCCCACCATTCCCCGAGACTGGCCATGACAGCGTGAACGGTCGCCTCGTCGGCAGCGATGATGTCCAGGACGACGAGGCCGGGCTGCCTGACGTGCTGTTCGTCGATCTTCTCCATACTCCTGGCCGACGCCGCCGCGCCTCCAGCGGTTCGCAGGGCGCCCCTGTCCCACCTGTATGTGTCGTCCGGCCTGCCTGTGCGGCGAGCCGGCTTGTGGCGGATGGCAGGTGGCTCGCTGTCGAAGACGGTGGGTGGCGGGGCTGCGGCATCGTTTCTGCGGTGAACCGCACCACCCGGCCGAGTGAGCAGCCCGAGGTCTTAGGCAACCGGCGGCCCATACAACGCTATCCATACGTTCGTGATCAAGAACCTGCTGCGCGCCGCAACGGCTGTCGCGCTCGCCATCCTGCCCGTCACCATGTCCTCGCCGGCGCACGCCGCCGAGACGCTTCCGCTCAATGTCGCGGTCCACGAGCTCGAGACCGCCGATGAATCCCGCCAGGGCTACATGCGCGACAAGTTCCGCCACTGGAACACCGGCCACAATCCCACGGACGGCTGCCACACCCGCAACGAGGTCCTGATCGCGGAGGCCATCGAGCCCCCAGCCGTCGGACCTGGGTGCAAGCTGACCGGCGGAACCTGGTGGTCGTACTACGACGCGACCACCGTCTTTGGCCCCTCCGGCCTGGACATCGACCACATGGTGCCCCTCGCCGAAGCATGGGACTCCGGCGCATCAGCCTGGACCGCCCAGCGCCGCGAGGCATACGCCAACGACCTGGGCGCCCCGACCTCGCTGGTCGGCGTCACTGCCCGCTCCAACCGCAGCAAGTCCGACCAGGACCCCGCCACCTGGATGCCGCCCGCTGGCGAGGTTCACTGCCAGTACGCCGCGGAATGGACCGCGACCAAGCTGCGCTGGGACCTGGCCGTCGACCCGCAGGAACAAGCGGAGCTGCTCGACCTGGCCGAGCAGTGCCCGACCACGGCGGTCCACTTCGACCGGGTCCCGTAGGACGGAAACGCACCACTCCTGGCTGGGCTCCCGAACCAGGGACGGTGGCGCTGCAGATCAACGGCCCCCTTCAGTCGCGATGGCTCCTTGGAGCTGCCATCTGTCGACCGCCGGGCAGCGACTTGTCCCGCAGGCGCGTGAGGGTTTTCACGTTCACGCAAGCCGAGTTGCGCGAGCGGACCGTGCCCCCCGCGTCTGCCGGGGGCACGTCCGGTCACCTCGGTGTCGGTGAAGGAAGCCTCACCACCGGCAGGGCGGCTGGTGTGGTCGGGCTGGTGGCTGGAGCGTTGGGAGCGGGTAAGAGGGCGTGTAGCATCCGCGCGGCGCGCTTGCGCCATGCCCGCGCGGGCCTGCCGGTGGCGGACCTCGCAGGCACGTCGCCGCCGTCGGCATCTCGCCGTGCCTCTTCGATGCGGTCTTGCTGCGGCATGCCGGTAAGCGTGGGGACGGGTAGCCCTCGCCGGTGGGCGTCGGCCCGAGTCCAGGCCTGCTCCCAGGCCATGGCTTTGGGGGTGCCCGGCTGCACGCCTCCGCATACCTGTACGAAGACCATGAGGAGGTTCTTGGAGGGCATGCGTTTGCCGGAGAGGACGGCGCCGAGGGTGCTGCGCGGCAACAGCCCCAGACCGGCGGCCTGGTCGAGCTCACGCAGGGTTTTGTTCCCGCGGGAGAACCGCATCGCGCGCATGGCGTCGAGTAGTTCGATGGGCTCGCCGATGAACTCGGGGGCGAGCACGGGACGGCGTCGGGCGGCCGGGCTGCCCGGCGCTGCTGCAGCGGTCTCGGCCCTTTTCCATAGCCGCTCAGCCTGCCGTTCGTCCGCGCCGCACACGCGTACGTACGACTCAACGACCTGCCACGCAGGCAGCTTGCGTCCCCGATCGGCGTGGTAAAACCGCAGGTGGGGGACTGGATGATCAGGATCGGTCGTTGCCTTCGCAGCCATCTGGCGGTAGCTCAACCCCGAAAGCTGGCGCCGTGACCGAAGCCACTGCGCCAGCTCGATGACGGGGGCGGGCGTCGCCAGGGCGCTGGTGTTGCACCCCATGACGCCGCCCCTATGCCACACGGACGGTGAAGATCGCCACGGTGCGGCGCAGGAGCTCGACGGCCACCAGACCGCCGACCGCCAGTGTCGCGATGATCGCTTCCAGAGTCTGCCCGGTGACCGCCAGAGCGGCGGTCAGGAGCAGGACCACGATGATGACGACGACGGCCGGGGCCGGCAGCTGAACACTGCCGGCCTCTGCCGGGCCGCCGCCCTGCACGCAAGCGTGCTTGGGGCTGCGCCTCTTCTTCACTTGTGATCTCCTCGATCGTTGCTACTCGACTCGAGGCTCCGTATACGACGATCCTCCAGCCTTGCAGGGCTGGAGGATCCGGAACCTCAGTGCACAGCTTTCTGCCCTCCGCTGAAAGGAGTAAAGAGCACACGAACGCGACTGTTTCATCTCGTCCCAGTTGCCCTCGCTGCCCTCAGGGGCAACGCCCCAGGTCAGTCGGCGTAGGTGCGCACTGGCGTTTCCCGGGCCGAGTGTCTGGTCCAACTCCCTTACTGACCGAGCCCCTTGCTCGTGACGGATGAAACGAACAGGATCTGGGGACAACCGCAGCAGGACACCAGAGCCGGAGGCGGCCCCGGGCCTTGCTGCACAACAACCGGCCGTGAGCGAGCTGAAGGAGGGACCTGACATGGAAGACACACCAAGGTTCGTGGCAGATTCCCACCTCATGCTGGCCAGCGTCGACTTGGAGCCGTATACACAGCGTGCGCCGCACGTCCGGTGCCAACAATCCGCATGGCCTTGCACGATCCTCGGCCCTTTCCGGCTTGCTGGCCTGCGGGAGCCCACCGATGCCTGGCCCGCCCAGGAAGAGCTCGCCGGCCCCCGAAAGCCCGTGAAGCGGAACTCCGCACCTTTCCCGGACCGCATGCTCCCCTGGGGCGACAACGTCATCGCCATCGTGGGGCTCGGCGGATGCTGGAACCCCAACCATCGGGATGGTGGCTGGGATTCCGGCGAGTGTGACGAGGACAGCCCGATGCCGCCCACTGTCCGGCAGCTCCTCTCGTTTGCCCAGCTGCGCCCGCACACCCGTGTGCCTTTGGGCCGCAGGCGTGGGCGCAAGGCGGCGGTGGAGATCGTGGCTGCCGCTGTGGGGCAAGGCCGGGGGATCGCCGACTGGAAGCGCCGTCTCGCCAAGCGTTTCGCGGGCGCTGCCACGGCCGGAACGGTCCGGACGCTGACGACTGGGGGCAGCGGACCGCAGCCCCTAGGTCCTCGGTGTGCTGTCGTCGCAGGCGCAGATGCATCCCCCTCTGCCGAGATCCCATCCGCTGACCACGGGGTGGGGTGGTGGGCGTCTTCGGCGCTGTCGCCGGACAAGAGGGCTCCGTGCCGTGCTGCCTCTGCTGCTCGGAACCAACTGACGCCACGCGTGGTGCATGAGACCGCTGGTCGATGCCACCGCACTCACGAACTGGGTCTGGGGGCAGCCTCCGTTCACCCGAGCGGGAGTGCGAAGATGCCCACGGCCGAGGACTGGCTTGTGAACTCCGTTGCCCGCATCGACACCGAACCGGCCGCCGACATCGTGCGGACGCCATCCCTTGCCCGTGCTCACTCTCCGCCGGTGCCTCAGGCTGCCAGTCTCACACCGCCGCCTCGGCCCAACGTGCCGGGGACCGCGGCGATTCATCGCTCCACCGGTCGTTCGCTGCGCCAGTACTGTTCGGCGCGGACGGCCGAGGGGCGGCCGGCTTGCGTCCAGGCTGTGCATCGGCCTGCCCAGTCGATACGCCCGTATCGCTCGAAGGCCGGTGTGCTGCCCCTTCCTGCCCGAGAGCCTGGCCGCCTGCTGCTGCGGTGTCCTTCGTCCACCTGGCTCTGACGGATTCGCGTAAACCTTTCTCCTGCCGCTGACCTGTGCGGCTTCTTGACGCGGTCTCCCCGGCCGTTGCTACTCGACACAAACAGGGGAACCGGGCATGCCTCGTTGCAGCGAAGCGTGCCCACAGGCGACGCGACGTCGCCACGCAACTTCCGGCGGTTTGCCGGCCCACGGCCC